>NZ_JACVWA010000044.1:0-240451 GCF_020658275.1 Clostridioides sp. ES-S-0190-01
ATAAAAGTTTATCAGGCTCAGATACTATTGTTATCTAAATATCTGGCTTTATGGTTTGTTTCTTGTTTTTATAAATTAACCTACTGTTTAATTTTCAAAGTTCATTTTTCATGTTTGCCCTTTTCTTAAGGACAAGTAATACTATATCACCTTAAAAATAATTCGTCAACACTTTTTAAATTTTTTTTTTAAGTTTTTTTAATTTCCATTGTCATATATTCCATCATAATGTAGTAATACCATAGTCTCAATCAATTTTAATATATTTATAATTTTTTATAAAAAATCACATTTGCTTATCTTAACTATTAATATTTTAAATATTTCTATATACAAATTCAACAGTTATAATAGAATTATCCCTATATAGATTGAAAAAATACAGTAGAAAATACAGACAATAAATAAGAATATAGAAATAAATGTAAATAAATATAATAATAAAAGAAGAAGTATTAATACAGTTAGAATAAACTTATCAATACTTCTTCTTTTATTATCTATCTTTTAATATTATAATCTATTCATTTTTAACTTACATATTATCTCATAGCTCTCATAGCATTTAGTACTGCAATAAGTGCTACCCCTACATCAGCAAATATAGCCTCCCACATAGTAGCTATTCCTCCAGCTCCTAATGCCATAACTATAACTTTTACACCTAGAGCAAATATTATATTTTGCCATACTATCTTATTAGTCTTATTTGCTATTTCAATGGCTTTAGATATTTTACTTGGTTCATCTGTCATAAGTACCACATCTGCTGCTTCAATAGCTGCATCTGAACCTAAACCTCCCATTGCTATACCAACATCCGCTCTGGCTAAAACTGGTGCATCATTTATTCCATCACCAACAAAAGCTATTTTTTCTTTTTCTGTTCTACCTTCATACAACTCTTCTAGTCTATCTACCTTTTCATTAGGAAGTAAATTAGAGTAAACTGTATCTAACTCCAACTCTTTAGCAATGTTTTTTGCTACTTTTTCATTATCTCCAGTTAACATTACAACTTTTTTTACTCCTATTGATTTTAAACTTCTTATGGCATTTTTACTATCTTCTTTTATCTCATCAGATATAACTATATAACCTCTATACATTTTATCAACAGCAATATACACTACTGTTCCTACTTCTTTAGCTGGTGAATAGAGTATATTTTCCTTTTTCATAAGTTTTTCATTACCTGCCAATATAAGTTGACCATTGTATTTTACTCTGATTCCATAGGCTGCTATTTCCTCATAACTATCTATTGTATTTAAATCAATTTTTTTACTATAGTAGCTTAATATAGACTTTGCTATTGGATGATTTGAATTTACTTCTGCAAGAGCTGCATATTGCAATAATTCTTCTTCTGATATTCCCACAGGATTTAACTTAGTTACATTAAACACACCTTTAGTAAGAGTTCCTGTTTTGTCAAACACTACTGTATCTACACTTCTTAAAGCCTCTAAGTAATTACTTCCCTTTATAAGTATTCCATTTTTAGATGCAAATCCAATCCCACTAAAGAAACTAAGTGGTATTGATAAAACTAATGCACAAGGACAAGAAACAACTAAGAATATCAACCCTCTGTATAGCCAATCACTAAATACTTCACCTGAAATAACAAGTGGTGGTACAAATGCTATCAATAAAGCAGCTATAACTACTACTGGAGTATAGTATCTTGAAAATTTAGATATAAAATTTTCTGTTTTTGATTTTTTAATGCTAGAATTTTCAACAAGGTCAAGTATTTTTGAAACTGTTGACTCTCCAAAGCTCTTTGTAACCTCAATAGTAAGTAAAGCATTCTTATTTATAACACCTGATAAAATTTCGTCTCCTTTTTCAACTTCCCTTAATACAGACTCACCTGTAAGTGCAGAAGTGTCTAACATAGATACTCCATCTACTACTACACCATCCAATGGCACTTTTTCACCAGGTTTTACTACTATTATATCACCTATATTTACTTCTTCTGGAGATACTACTTTCACTTCAGAGTTAACTTTTAGGTTTGCATAATCTGGTCTTATTTGCATAAGTGAAGTTATAGACTTTCTAGACTTTCCAACCGCAACACCTTGTAAATACTCTCCTACCTTATAGAAAAGCATAACTCCTACTGCTTCTGATAGTTCTCCTATTAATAATGCCCCTACTGTTGCTAGAGCCATTAAGAAGTTTTCATCAAATACTCTTCCTTTTGATATATTTCTTATTGCTCTTAAAAGTACATCTCCACCTACTATCACATAAGCAACTATAAATACTATATTGCTAAATTGACTTTCAAATCCTGTTGCTGTTTGATATATACCAAAAATATATACAAGAGCTCCTATTATAAGTGGAATTAATTCTTTTTTATTTGTATCGCTCACAGTTTCTGACTTTTCAACCGTTCTAGATTTTGTTTTGTCAGAAGACTCTACTTGTATATCAAGTCCTGGTTCTGTTGAGTCTATTATTTCTTTTATTTTATTTATAACAGCATCTTCTTCAAAAGTACTTATTATGTTTACTGTAAGTTTTTTATTTACAAAATTCAAATTAGAAGATTCAACCTCTTTTAGTTTAGAAACTTTGTTGTTAATCTCTTCTGCACAATGTGCACAATTTAACCCTCCTAATATAAGCTCCTTTTTAGCTGATGTTTTGTTGGCTATTGTATTGTCTTTAGAGCTTATTTGTATATTAAGTCCTGGTTCTGTTGAATCTATTATCTCTATTATCTTTTCTATAGTATTTTCTTCATCAAAACTATTTTCTATATTTACTGTAAGTTTTTTATTTATAAAATTTAGATTAGAAGACTTAACCTCTTGTAGCTTAGAAACTTTGTTGTTAATCTCTTCTGCACAATGCGCACAATTCAATCCTCCTAATACAAATTCCTTTTTAATTATATTATTTGCTTCCATATATATTCACTCCTCTCATTTATCATTTATAAGTCTCTCTAATATGATTTAATCCACAGTCAAATATTTGACTTATATGGCTATCATCTAATGAGTAATATACCGTCTTTCCTTCTCTTCTAAATTTTACTAACCTAGCCTGTTTTAATACTCTAAGTTGGTGAGATATTGCAGAGTGAGTCATATTTAATAAACTTGCTATATCACATACACACATTTCATTTGCAAATAATGCATATAATATCTTTACTCTAGTAGTATCTCCAAATACTTTAAATAATTCTGCTAAATCATATAACATTTCTTCATCTGGCATAGTTGACTTAGCTTCTGTTACTATTTCCTCATGTATTATATTACAACTACAATCATTTATCTCTTCTCTCATTATATAATCCTCCATTATTTTAATATATGAATAACTGTTCATATGTTCATTATATGCTATTATATCTAATTTCGCAACAATATTTTTTTATTTATTTAATAATAATTAGAATGCACATATTATGGAGTTTTTTAATATATATATTATTAGAATAAGTTTTTGTAAACTTTTTTATAGTTTTTCTAGGAGGTGCAAGTTTAATATGAGTAATAAGAAAAAAAAGAACTTAGATACTAGCTACATGCCTTACTTAGACCCTGCTAATTATGCAGATTATATTACTAATGAAGAAATTCCTCAAGATGAGTTGAGAAATGACCCACAAATCCCTAGTGGTTATACAAAAATACCTAATAATCAGAATATAAGTAACATTTATCCTAATAGCGTAAATAATTATCCTAAAAGTAGTAATTCTCCAAACAACTTGCCTAACACAAATAATACATCTGGAAATATGAACTACAACACATCTACTCCAAACAATATGCCTAACAACATGAACTATAATACATCTAATAATATGAACAATATGGGTGTACCCACTAATATGTCTGGTAACATGAATAACAATATGGGTATGCCTAACAACATGTCTGGTAACATGAATAATAATATGGGTATGCCTAACAGCATGTCTAGTAACATGAATAATAATATGGGTATGCCTAATAACATGTCTGGTAATATGAATAATAATATGGGTATGCCTAATAACATGTCTGGTAACATGAATAACAATATGGGTATGCCTAACAATATGTCTGGCAACATGAATAATATGGGGTATAATATGAATAACATGTCTGGCAACATGAATAATATGGGATATAATATGAATAACATGGGTATTCCTAACTTATCATGTAATCAAAATATGCCTCCTAATGTACTTATGATGATACCAGGTGTTATATGTCATAATACAATGAATGGTATGCCTGTAGTTATGCCTAGTAATATGCCTTCTAACATGTATCCGACTCCTTATGGTTCTAGTAATATGTCTATACAAGGCATGCCACAAACTAATATTGAGGAGTTTGATGAGGAAGAAATGTAAAATATTTTTATTTTTTAAATAAATTGTATAAGACCTTAATAATTGAACATAATAGTAAATGTATTCCTCATAATATTCCCCCAATATTATTATAGGTATAAAATTTTGATTGAATATCCTTTTATTTAGTCAAAAAATATTAACATAATCTAATAAAATAAATGTAAATAAAAAATCAGATAAAATAAAATTTTATCTGATTTTTTATTTACATTTAACTTAATACTTAAAAAATATCCCTGCATATCACTATTTGTTTGATGTTTATGGAAGTAACCCACAAATCCTTGAATGGAGTAATCAATTACATCACTTATATCTTCATTAACTATACCAAAAAACATGCTGGCATTTTCTTCTCTTTTAGATTGTCAAGGATACATGGTCTACACTCTTTCTCATAGTTTTTGGATTTATTTGGCAGTTCTCAACTTAAGTTTACTAACTCTATGTTATAATGACTCTAACAAGTCATTATCTTGTTTATAGTAGGCATTATTTTGAATAAAATATGTGTATTTTACTTTTCTGGAACTGGTATGATTCTAATATATTTACAAATAAATAAAAGCTAGTAATTTTATTATAACTATCATTCATAACTCTTTAAGATTATTTTATTTTCATTATAAAACTTCATTGCTTTATCATATAACAATCATAAAATATATCTTACTCCCTATATATCTAGTAATATGTTTAGATACGGTATGCTAAAAACCAATATTGGCAAATATTATAAAAAAAAGAAATAAAATATTTTTATATAAATTGTATAAAATTTTAATAATTGACCACAATAATAAATGTATTCCTCATAATATTCCCCCAATATTATAGAAATAAATTTAAGCGAGATTAAATTCAGTTAATCTCGCTTAAATAATGTCAAAAATCATATACTATTCCAAAAAATCATCAAAGTCTATTGAATCTGACTCTGCAAAATCGTATAAAGCATTTTGCTCAAAGAAAAATTTCTCTTCAAATTTAATATATTTGCTATAATTAGACTGACTTATTTCATTAATACAATTACAATCATTATCACTATAAGTCCCTATAAAAAACTTGTTTCCCATTAAGTAATATATAGCTTTCATATCATTATTTATTATATATACATTTTCTTTAACATGGTCATTATTAAAATTAAATCTAGTAAAAAATATACCTTCATTCATATTACTTTTTAATAAGAACGGATTTTCTTCATAAAATACTTTTGCAAATTCCTCAGGTGAACTTACGCTATATACACTTACAAATTCACTCTTAGAAATTTCATCAAAAACTTCAAAATCGTACATAGGCTCTTTATCTGTTACTAGCATAGAATTGATTTTAAAACCAGTATCATTACATTTACTTATACAAAAGGCTATTTTACATGTATAATACCCATCATTATCTTCATATAAAGCCTCACTAATATACCTACCTTGTCCTTTATTACTTACTGTATTTTTAAGTAATGTACCATTGATATTTGTAATATGCATATTTGCAATCTCTTCACTTCCTGAAAAGTATCTTAAGCTTTCTCTATCCCATGCTATAAACCTCATAGTCATATAGTTTATGAATTCAACTTCCTCATCAACTCTTTTACATATTTTATTATATAATTTTTCTATAGTTAAATCTGTTTTATAATTTTTTATAATGTCAATGTATTCACATTTATCTCCTGGCAATATCTTGTTATAACAAATATTCTTATTTCCAAAATAAGATACTAAAAACAGAGATTCCTCCTCTGTTAATCCAATTCTATCTGAGCCAAATCCACCCATTAATCTTTCTTCTTCCCTATAAGCTTCTTCTTGTGTTGGATTTTTTAAACTCACATAATCCGCCAGACCTAATCCTTCTGCATCCAATAAAAAATATTGACAAAAGTGATTGTTTTTATTGTCTATCCAATTTATTATAAGACCCAAGCTCCCCATAAGTCTAGAATTTGTAACCTTTGCAAAATTAAAATTCATACAATCACGTCCTTTAAAATTTAAAATCTTTGTTTTTTAATATATAAATTATTATACATATATTTTAACAACTTAGGTATAATTTATAATATAATATAAGGAAATGATTAATTGAGGTGGTTTTTATGAAAAATATAGCAGCTTTTTTTGATATAGATGGTACTCTTTATAGGGACTCTCTTATGGTTGAACATTTTAAGAAATTAATTAAATATGATATAATTGACCAAAAAAATTGGTATAAACACGCCAGAGATACATTTATGGATTGGGATAAAAGACAAGGCAACTATGATGATTACTTACTAGAAATATGTAATCTTTATGTTGACTCCTTAAAAGGCTTAGACAAAACTTGCATTAATTTTACAAGTGACCAAGTAATTAAATTAAAAGCAGATAGAGTTTATAAATACACACGTTCAAGAATAGATTGGCATTTAAATCAAGGTCACATAGTTATCTTTATTTCTGGCAGCCCTGGGTTTTTGGTTGAAAAAATGGCTAAAAAATACAATGTAACTGACTTCTTAGGAAGTGATTATGTATTTGAAGATGATATATTTACAGGAACAGTCATACCAATGTGGGATTCTATAAGTAAAAATAACGCTATAAATGATTTTGTTGTAAAATATGATTTAGACCTATCAAATTCGTACGCTTATGGAGATACTAATGGCGATATAAATATGCTAAAAAGAGTTGGAAATCCAATCGCAATAAATCCTACAAAAGAACTTTTGGCTCAAATATCACTTAATAAGGAAATTTCTAAAAATGTTGAAATAATAGTAGAAAGAAAAGACATTATCTATTCTTTATCTACAGATGTGAATATGGTAGATATTTAATTTATATTAGCTCTTTTAAAGACTTATACAACAAAAGTCTTATTATAATAAAGGATGTCATCATTGAAGTGATATCCTTTATTTTTATTCATATTATATATTTTAGTTCATAGATGGTAAGTATCTATTTCAAATATAAAAATTGTTATTGCTAAAACATTAAAAGTTTGTATAACAACATAAAAAGACTCTGATATAAAAATCAAAGCCTTTTTTATTAAATAAACTCATACATATGTTAATTTTATTTTTATATTTCAATGTACCTTTGCAAATGTATTATTCATATAAAAATTAAAACCATTCTAAAGTAAAACATTAAGTCAGTTGTTATTTTTAAATAACATCTTTCTTAGTCTATTATTGTAATAATCTATAAAAGAACTATATACATAATCGTATATTATAAAGGCTACCTCAAATGAAGCTACTATAATAATATTTATTGGAATATAAACTATTGTCCTTAATATAAAGTACAATATAACTATCATTATATTTGCAAATACTACTTTCATAAGATACTCAATATATATTGACCTATCTTTTTCTATAAAATATTTAACAATACCATATATCCCAAAAGTAAGAGAATATACAATCCATTGAGATTTACTTGCCATTACTATAAATCCTAATGCTACAGAACCTATATAAAAAGCAATTCCACTTTTAAATCCCCATTCCATTATTACAATTGATACTAAAAGCGATGCTAACCCCATAATAAACAATGTATTTACAGGAATAATATTTGTAAGAGTTAACAGTATCACATTTAATGCTAATAAAACTCCTCCATAAGCAACTTTTATACTCATATTTATCATCCTAACAACAAGATATTAAATCTCCACCAAAACATTCACAACAGGAATCTAGACACCAAAGTTTAGCGCAGTTTTCACAACAATCATCACCTAGACAGCAACAACAGTCATCACAACAACAGCAACAACATCCATCTAAATCATTACGTCTTCTTCTATTATAATTATCAGCTCTATTGTTATATTCATTTCTATATTGTGTATAACTTCTAAGTGCATCATTGTATTCTTGATTTTCAGGCTCCATGAATTTTGCTCTCTTTAAGAAGTCTTCTCCTTCTTCATAATATCCAATATTCATCGCAGAAAAACCAGTTAGATAATGCCACTCTGCACATTTGTCAGTTAATGTTTTTAAAAAATCATAGGCTTTTTTAAATTCACTATTTTCCATAAAAGCTCTTGCTCTCATAAAATTTTCATTATTATAAGTATTACTGTACATTCTTTCCACCTCTACTTTCTAATATATTCATGTATCTTAAATAAACTCCAGAATAAATTATATTTTCTATTATTCCAACATTTTTATTTAGATTTAAATTATCAATTCCCCTAGCTAAAAAACCTAATGATGTTACAATTATTTTTTTTACTTTTTCTTTTAACTCATCATTTTTATCTATATATTCTATAAAAGGATTATATCTTCCTTTCTTAAAATCTTCATCTAAATCTTCATATGCATCTAGTAAATATATATATTTACCTATATTAAAGCCTATCATTCTTAGATTTCTCTCATTTTCATCTTTTTTATATGCAAATACTTCTCCCATTATATTTCCAAAGACATTAGACACTTCATCTATATTTATATTTTTGTCCTTTTCCAACTTATTTAATTCATTTAATTGTTGCTTTATATACTCAGCTTTTTCAGGATATTTCTCATAGGCTAAGTTTAATTTGTTTTTATATATATAATATGCTAATTTATCTTTTATGCGTTTATCATCCATTAAATTATCTTCCAATTTATAATACGTTAAAAGAACATTCATACTTGCTGCATATTCGGTAATATCATTTGTTATTATCTTTTTCTTTTTAAATGGACTGACTACACACACTTCTTCTGTACTTATAGACTCTGGCTTATATACTGAAGTTAATAAGATAATTAGAAATGTTATATCGTAGTTTAAAGAAAACCTTGAGATTTCTCCATGATTTCTTTTTAGATATTTACATAACCCACAATAATAAGCTTTGTAATGGTCATATTCTCTAAATGTTAAATCCATTTTGTTTATTTTAACATATCCAAACATAAATACTCCTTCTTGTACTACTTTTTATATAATAAATTATAATTTGTATTGTAACAATCTATATCTATAAATATCGCATTTAACTCTTTTATATTCACAATACTTCTTTATGGTTTATAAAAAGTATTGTGACTTACATAAATATTTACTTTGTTATCTATAAACTCATTATATTTATTTTCTAAATCATTTATTATATAGTACATTTATGTAAGTTTTTACTCTTTTTTACTTACTAATGTTATATATCCTTTTGACTTACTATGTGTTATCTCTAAGTTACTTATATCATTTAACAGTAGTATATCCTTTGCATTTGAACAAGTCATTATTTCTCTATTTTTTATTAATTATTATTATATCATTAATAAAATTATAATTCATTGTTTAGAATTATTTTTCTGATGGTTTTTATGAGTCTTTACGAATACCTACTGCTCTTAATGGACCAAGTAACGACATTCTAGCAAGTATCAGTGCCATTTCATCAGGAGATTCTTTCATGTTTTTTTCAAGCCAGTATTGAATTACACCTAAGTCCGCTGAAAGTATATATTGTATAAAATATTCTTCCGAAATTATTGCCTCATCTATGTTAAAATTTTTTAATTTTTGTTTCTCAAACAGATTGATTTCAATAAATTTTTTTATTTTTCTTTCAAAGGTAGGGTCACCTTTTGGCCCTAAAATAGATTTAATAATTACTGAATTTTTTCTAAAATATTCAAAAAGCTTTACCATAAATGGAAGAGGTTCATTTGAGGCATCCATGTTCATCATGTTGACTGAATCAAGGTGCTTAGTCTCTTCTTCAATTTCCTGTATTATTTCATTTTCAATTTTCTCTAACAAGTCATACTTATCAACATAATGCAGATAGAAGGTTCCTCTATTTATATCTGCCCTTTGAGTTAAGTCAGTAACTGATATATTGTTAAATCCTTTCTCATCTATTAACTCTGCTAATGCAGACCTAATCATTTTTTTAGTACGTATTGTTCTTCTATCAACAGATACTTTTTTCATGAATTATTTCCTCGCTCTATATAAATTTTTTTAATTTTAATTGACAATTTTATATTAAATGTTTATTACTTAACAATTTAAATATTATTGTTCATTGCATAAATCAATATACATATTATAATATACATATAGATTATTAATCAACAATGTGTTCATAAAAAATAGCAAATTGATTTGAAGTAAATGTTTAATATGACCTAAAATTTCGCCTTTATATGGATGCATTATGGGATATCTTAAGAATAGTATTAATGGAGGATAAAAATGAACAATTTAGATAAAAACAATGTTAATGAAGTTTTGGATATGCTATTAAGAACTCGAAGATCCATAAGAAGTTTTACAAAAGAAGTACCTTCAAAAGAACTGGTTGAAAAAATAATTGAAACTGGAAGACTTGCACCTTATGCAATACTTGCAGTAGCAAAACAAACAGATTTCAGACATTTCTTTGTTATCTCAAATAACAGTTTACAAATGGATAAAATAAAAACTATTCTTGTTGATGTTATTAAAACTCAAATATCAACCCATGAGAAGAAGGCTGAGAACGACATCGCTCTACAATCCTTCATTACTTCTTTAAAGATGCAAGTTAAAAAAGGGGTTCTTGGTGTAGAGTCAGCACCTTATCTTATTATTGTGGCAGAACGTCGTGGAATACCAGCCATAGAACAAAAGTCATTATCTCATGTTATGCAGAATATGTGGCTTAAAGCAACTGCTTTAGGATTAGGTTTTGAACTTGTTAGTGTAATAGGAAGATTAAGTAATAATAAAGATTTTTGCGATATTTTAGGAGTACCAACAGGTGAATATGGCTTTGATGCCTGTACAATTGGTTTCCCTACAACATCTGTAATTAAGGAAGGCAGAGCCATTCCTCATCCATCAATAAAATGGATATAATAAATAATATTGAAAACCAAATATTTATAAACTATTCTTACATATTTTTAATAATAGATGACATGCTGTTTCTCAGAGGAATCTATAATTTAACTGAGCCTAAGATAATCAAATTAATTACAAACAAAGAATAAATATAATAAAAGGACTTATAAATTATAAGTCCTTTTATTGAGCCTGAAACTAAATTCTTTTCCTTCAACTCTGGTAAATAACTTTCCTGTATTTCTTTTAAAGTATATGTATACCATCATAATCAATTATTTTTACTTTTGTTTGTGTCTTAGAATTAGTCGTTCCTATGGCTCTCAATATATATTTATACTAATTCATACAATTCAATCTTACTTACATTAAGTTAATTTTTAAATAATTGGAGTATATTCAAAACTGCCTAAAGTATCTTTTAATTCCTTTTTTGCTTTATCTACAATAGATTCATCAAGCATTACATCATTTATTGAACATGCTATAGATTTTGATGCTAACAACATCGCTTTAAATCCCATGTCAGAACCTGCACTAGCGCAAGATTGCCATGTATGAGCAGAAATACCAATAGGCCAAACTGAACAAGAACATTGTGCTGTGGGAGTTATGTAACTAACATCTCCAATATCTAATGATAGTGATATACAGTTATTATGAGTAAAGGTATCATCTGTAACTTCATCATGTAGATTCATCTTAGTAATTTCCTTGTTTCCACTTAATACACTAGACACACTAATTCTTTTATCTATAGAAACTGTTTCAACTAATTTTTTTGCAAAATAGTAGTCATCTTCATCATACTTTTGTACTCCTATCAATTTCATGTTTTTTGATAAAACATCTGTTAATATTGTATTTGGAATATAGTCATATACTCCACTTACAATATTATATTCCATACTAGTACCAGTCATCAATGCTGCTCCTTTTGCTATATCAACAATTCTGTCAAATACATCTCTTACATGCTCCATTTTAACTCCTCTTATGTAATACCATACTTCTGCAAAGTCTGGAACTATGTTTGGCATTTTTCCACCATTAGTAGTTACATAATGAACTCTACAGCTATCAAATATATGCTCTCTTAAATAGTTACAGCCTATGTTCATAAGTTCCACTGCATCAAGTGCACTTCTTCCGTTATAAGGAGCTTGTGCTGCATGTGCGCTAACACCCTTGTATCTAAACTTTACAGAATAATTAGCAAGAGTTGGAATTCTTATTGGAGTGTTTATATCAAATGGATGCCAACTAAATGCACAATCAATTCCATTAAAGAAACCTTTTTTTATCATTAATACTTTTCCTGACAAATCTTCTTCTGCTGGACATCCATAATATTTTATAGTTCCTTTCAATTTTTTTAGTTTGATTAGTTCCTTTATTGCAATTACAACTCCTATTGAACCCGTACCAAGTAAATTATGTCCACAACCATGACCCGAACCACCATCTGAAATAGGTTCTTTTGTAATGGATACTTTTTGAGACAAACCATCTAATGCATCATATTCACCTAAAACTGCTATAACTGGCTTACTTTCTCCATAGCTAGCTACAAATGCTGTATCCATATCCTCTAATTCATCTACACTAAAATCATGTTTTTTTAAATATTCTTTTTGTAAGTTTGAAGCATAATATTCTTTATATTGAAGTTCTGGATTTTTCCATATTTTATCTGATATATCTCTTAACTCTCCTTGTATTTTATCTATATAATCCATTATAAATTTTTTATTTAAATCATTTATATTAACCATATTCTCCTCCATAAGACTAATAATTATATTATTTAATCATATAAAATAATTATTTTTTAAATAGCTTCTATATTATAATCATTTTATATAAGAAAACCTCTTGACTTGTAAATTACACTTTATCAAGTAAGAGGTCTTTTAAATTTATAAAATTTTTAGCATGTTAACCAATCAAGCATATTAACCCATAATTTATTATAATATTTCCAATCAGTAAATTCTCTTGGACCCCAATGAGGTGCACAATCAGAACTAAAGATAGCAGATTTTCCTTTTCCAAATTCGCCAACAGCTACAAATGGGTCTCCTCCAATAGTCGCTAGCACAGGACAATTATCTTTAGCTATTGTCTTATTATATCCTAAAAACTGTGGCCATTCCTTTGGTATATCTTTTAAAACTGGATGTTCAGAATCAACAACGACTGGAGTTATTCCTGCTGGTTTTTCAACCCTATCATCTTTATCTATCATTGTTATTGGCAATACATCTTTGATAGCAGTTTCTCCAAATCTAGCTTTTGCATCTATACCTGTAAATGACATATATCCACCTACCATGATTAATGCTCCACCGCTATTTACATACTCTTTAACTAACTCAAGTCTATCTGGTTTACTATTACAATCTATAAATGTACTATTAGATAATAAGAATGTATTAGAACCTATATCAGATAATATTATACAATCATACTCATTTAACTCTTCCAATTTATATGGAAAACTGTCTGCTGCTACATGTGCAGGCATATGAACTGCTTCATATCCTCCAGACTCTACTGCTTCTTTTAACCATTTTACTGCTTCTTCATAATGTGTTGTAACAAATGTGTCAAATCCCTTTATATGAGTTATATTTTTTACCCACGATTCCCCTACTATTAATACTTTTTTCATCTATATATTCCTCCTACTTTTATAAGTTTAATATTAGACTGGCATACATAAGTATACTGTCTAAATACTCTTGAATTTCAACATACTCATCTATTGAATGACATTGTTCTATTGAACCTGGCCCTAATATTAGTGTTGGGATTTTAGCTAAGTTTTTCATCAGTCTTGCATCATTTCCAGCCGTTGACCCCTTTATATTTAGCTTTCTTTCTAAGGTTTCTTCTAATATCTTTTGAGTATTAACTATAAATTCAGATTGCTTGTCCATCTCAAAACCTAATCCTGATTGATATATATTTATCTCTGGTTTATTATCTTTAAGCCACAAATCTCCATCAGCTCTTGTCATTATAACCTTAGTTATATCTTCCACAACTTGCTCATAACTCATTGTATTTGGCAAGAAATGTACACATAAATTAAATACACATTTATCTGGTACAGTAGAGCCTGCTGTTCCACCATTTATTACGCCTAGATTTATTGTAGGTGGAGGTAATAAAGCATGTTTATATCTCATAAGCCAATTATGTTCTAACTCTTTTATATCTTGGAGTAATAACATTGCCTTTTCTATAGCATTTACACCTTCCCACTTACTTCCACAGTGGAGAGATACACCTTTAACTTCAACCTCAAAGAATACAAATCCCATATGTGCAATTATTATGTCCTTCTCTGATGGTTCACAAATTACACAGTAATCTCCATCAATTCCATTCATAACTGCATTTATAGTTCCATTTCCTCCACCTTCTTCATCTACCACCGACATTACCTTTATATTGCCAGGTATATTTAAGCCACTATCTTTTATAAGTTTTACAGCTAATATTGAAGCTATTAGACCAGATTTCATATCTGCAGTTCCAAGTCCATAAAGCTTCCCTTTATCTTCTGTAGCACAATATGGATTATATCT
This sequence comes from Clostridioides sp. ES-S-0190-01, assembly GCF_020658275.1. Lineage (NCBI taxonomy): Bacteria > Bacillati > Bacillota > Clostridia > Peptostreptococcales > Peptostreptococcaceae > Clostridioides > Clostridioides sp. ES-S-0190-01. The sequence goes on from NZ_JACVWA010000044.1 coordinate 14,850, forward strand.
CCATTTTTTTATATCACCAGGTGGCATAGTATCTACATGACCATTAAAAACTATTGTCTTACCAGGCAAATTATCACTGTACTTACATATTAAATTATATCTATCATCATAATTGTGACCTAGATTACCTTCTTTATATATGTCTTTTGCCTTTTTAATTAAATCTTCGCTCATTTCTTGCCTATTTACACTAAAACCTATGGAATTTGCAAGTTTTTCAATATATTCTTGACCTTCCTTTTCAAATCCACCTAGTATTCCATGACCTACATCTTCGGTTTTGATACTTACAAGCTCTTTTAAATAGTCTATATATTCTTTTTTATTGCTATTTAATGTATCTAAGAGAATTTTTTTCATATTTCCTCCTAAGATTTATTTTCACATTTCAGATTTCAAAGTTAATATCCTCTGCTTAAATTACAATCTTTCTTTTTATTTAATACCTATCCTTTTTATTTAGCATCTATGCAAAACTAATAATTCTTATAGCTTACTAGTTAAGTAATATTTATTATTTTACTTTAGCTGATTTTTTTAATTTTATGTTATTTATCCATATAGCAAATAACATTACCAAACCTTTTATAATCATCTGATTATATGAAGATACACTCAATAGGTTTAATCCATTTCCTAATATTCCTATTATTCCAACACCTATACATGTACCTACTATAGAACCAGAACCACCCATCATATTAGTACCTCCAAGCACAACTGCTGCTATAGCATCCAATTCGGCTCCATCTCCAACAGTTGGTGAACCTGATGCTAAACGCGAAGATAATATTATTCCAGCTAAAGCTGTTAATAATCCAGCTAAGGCATATACTTTAACTATAACTTTATTTACTTTTACTCCACATAGTCTAGCTGCTTCTTCATTCCCACCTACAGCATGTACATGGCGTCCAAAATCAGTTCTTTTTAAGAGAAAATGTCCTGCTATTACGACTATAATCATAATTATAACTGGTATTGGTATTGGTCCAACATATCCTCTACCAAGCATCTTAAATGCATCTGTGTTTACTGATATAGGTCTACCTCCTGTAAACACAAAGCTTGCTCCACTTATTATTGTCAACATAGCTAAAGTTACGATAAATGGTGGTAATTTTTGTGTCGAAATAATTGCACCTTTTATGATACCTAGTATTGTTCCAATTGCTAATGCCAGTAACATACCCACCCATACAGGTGCATTGTAATTCACTACTGTTGTAGCCCAAAATGTACCTACTAAAGCAATTACTGCTCCTACACTTAAGTCTATTCCTCCTGTAATTATTACAAAAGTCATCCCTACTGCAAGAATTGCATTTATTGATATTTGTCTTCCAACATTAATTAAATTATCTAAAGTTAAAAAATTAGATGAAGCTACGCTCATTATTATAAAAATTATTACAAGTCCTATAGCTGCACTCCCCTGGTCTTTAAATACACTTGTTAATTTTGATAATAATGGAGATGAAGCATTTTCTTTATGCTTAGTTATTGAACTCATTAATTTTACCTCCAAAAGCCAATTTTAATACATTATTTTCAACCATTTCTTCACCTTCTAAAAAGCCACTTATATGACCCTCTCTCATAACCATTATCCTGTCACTCATTGATATCAACTCTGGTATCTCTGAAGATATCATTATGATACTTACGCCATCCTCTACCAAGTCACCCATTAGATTGTATATCTCTGCTTTAGCATTTACATCTATACCTCTAGTCGGTTCATCCATAATTAATATGTCTGGTTGTAATAAAAGCCATCTGGCTATTATAGCTTTTTGTTGGTTACCACCACTTAAGCTCTGTATAACCTGATTCATATGTGGAGTCTTTATTTTTAAAGCTTCTATGTATTTTTCTAAAACTTCTTTTTCTTTTTTTCTATCTATAACTGATTTAAATTTAGATACTTTCTTTAATCCTGCCATAGTTGTATTTTCTTTGACACTCATCTGTAAAAATAATCCAGTGCCTTTTCTATCTTCTGTTATCAAACCTAAACCATTTTCAATTGCATCCGATGGTGTTTTAAATTTAATTTCTTTATTATTTAAATATATTTTCCCAGAACTATATGTTCTAAGTCCAAATATAGCCTCTACGATTTCACTTCTCTTGCTTCCAACTAATCCACCTATTCCTAAAATTTCTCCTTTTCTTATATTAAAGCTGACATTATTAAAAACATTGTTTTTAGTTAGATTTTCTACCCTCATAATTTCTTCTTTGATTTCTACCTTTCTTTTAGGGAAAAATTGGTCTAATTTTCTATCTATCATTAAATTAACTAATTCTTCCTCAGATGATACTTCTTTGGTATTCAATGTCGAAATCGTTTTCCCATCTCGCATTATAGTTATTCTGTCACAAATCTCAAAAAGTTCTTCCATTCTATGAGAAATATATATTATACTAACTCCACTACTCTTTAAATCATTTATAAGTCTAAAAAGTATCTCAGTTTCTTTTTTACTTATTGAAGATGTTGGCTCATCCATTATCAATACCTTAGTTTCTGATGATAAAACTCTTGCTATTTCAACCATTTGCTTTTGAGCTATACTAAGTTCTTTGACTAAGCTACTTGGATTTATATCTATTCCCATATTGTCAAAAATCTTTTTAGATTCTTCATTCATTTTTTTATCATTAGTTAAGACCTTGCCATTTATTTCTTTTCCCATAAAAATATTTTGTGCTACTGTCAATTCATCAAATACTGTTAATTCTTGATATATGGCATTTATACCTATTTTTTTAGAAATATCTGGTGATATATTTTCTATCTCTTTTCCTTCAAAAATAAATTTACCAGCAGTCTTTGCATGTGCACCAGTTAAAATCTTTATCATTGTTGATTTACCAGCACCATTTTCACCCAGTAGTGCATGAACTTCGCCATGAGATAACTCAAAATTAACATTATCCAACGCCCTAACTCCAGGAAATTCCTTAGCAATATTACTTAACTTTAGAATTATATTACTCATAATGACACTCCTTTTTAGATAGGATTTCTTTTAAATAATCTTATTTTTTATTAATTCTTAAAGTCTTTTATATTTTCTTTATCATAAAGTAAGGCTGGTACTGGTATATTTTTCTCTACCTTTTCACCTTTTATAGCCTTTACTACCGCTTCTACTGCCAAACGTCCCATTTCTTTAGGTTGTTGCTGAATCATAGCAAGAACAGTTCCATCTGTTATTCCAGTTGCTGCTTCATCAGTTAAATCAAATCCTACAATCTTAACATCCTTATTTTTTGCAGATTCAAGTGCAGCTTTAGCTCCTAATACACTATTTTCAGCTGTTGCATATATTATATCTACATTTGGATTAGATTGAATTAAGTTTTCTACAGTATTAAGAGATTCTTCTCTATCATATCCTGGTTGTGAGTTTAATATTTTAACATTAGCTGAACCTTTTAATGCTTCTTTAAACCCATCTATTCTTTGCATTTGTATTTGAGATTTTAAATCTGTTACTATTGCAATTTCTGATTTTCCACCTAAGTTTTCATCTATATACTTTTTAGTGTATTCGCCTAATTTTTTACCAGCATCGTAACTAACTGTTCCAACATAACTTGTAATATTTTCAGTATTTAATACAGCATCTACTGTAACTACAGGCATTTTTTCAAATGCTCCCTCTACAGCTGGTACTATAGCTGAATTATCTGTTCCAAGTACTATCATTCCATCTACATCCTGTTGTATAAAATCTTCTATAGCTGATGTTTGCTTAGCTACATCTTGGTCTGGGTCATTTACTATGACTTTTACACCTAGTTCTTTAGCTTTTTCTTTTATCCCTTCATCAATGTCTATAAAAAATTGATGTTGAAGAGTTATTGTAGATACCCCTATAGTTAAATCTTTCTTAGCTGAATTATCCTTCTTTTCTGATTTACCTGGTCCATCCATTGAACATCCTGTTAACATTCCTACTGCTAGTGTTGCAACAATTCCTAAAGATAAAATTTTTCTCATAATTACCCTCCATTTTTAATAGTTTTAGATTTGAACAATTTTAATTTTTATTTATTAATATCTAAATATTTTTCAACATCTTCCCTATAAGGCATTCCAGATTGAGCACCTAATTTTGTTACAGATAGTCCTGACACTACTACAGCATACCCTACTGCTGTATATAAGTCTTTGCCTTCTGTTATAGCTACTGACAATGCTCCATTAAAAGTATCACCTGCCCCTGTAGTATCTTGAACATCAACATTTATACAAGACACATGTTTTACTTCTTTACCATCATAAAATCTAGCTCCATTTTTTCCTTCTGTTACTACAAGTTTATTTGGATGTTTTTTTAATACTTCTTCTATACTTTCCTCTGTGTCAAAAACTATCTTATATTCATGTTCATTTGGTGTTAAATAGGTTACTTTTTCTATTATATCTTCATCTAATCTTATTGCTGGTGCTGGATTTAATAAAACCTTTATATTATTTTCAAAACAGAAATTTACTACATATTTTATTGTTTCTAGTGGAATCTCTAACTGTAGTAATACTATATCTGCATCCTTTATCTCTTCTTCATTCTTTTTAATTAAGTTTATATCTACTAGTTCATTTGTCCCTGGCACAACAACAATACTATTATCATTTTCACATAGTGTTATGACAGCAACACCAGAACTTTTTTGATTATTTCTAGCTATCAAATTATAATCAACTTTATTCTCTTTAAAATTTCGTATCAATTCTTCGCCTAAGCTATCTTCCCCTATACAAGATATCATTTTTACATTTGCACCTAACTTAGATGCTGAAACTGCTTGGTTAGCACCTTTTCCCCCAGGTGATGTAAAAAAGCTATTACCTAGTATTGTTTCTCCTTTTTCTGGTCTTTTATCTACAGAACATACCATGTCCATATTTACACTTCCTATGACAACTATGTTTCCCATTACGTTACTCCTTTACATATCTATTTATGCTTTTCATGCTGTTAATTACTTTCTTTAGTTGAAGCTCTTATCACTAGTTCTGCCTTAAAAATTAATTCATCAAAGGATTCTTTCTTATCTCCTCTTAAACAATTTATTAATATTTCACTGGCTTTATATCCTATATCATAAGATGGTTGTCGTACTGTTGTAAGTGGAGGACTTATTAAACTAGAAGTTTGAATATCATCAAATCCCACAACGCTTACATCGTTTGGTATATTTAATCCTCTTTCTTGAAGACCTCTGATAACACCTATTGCAATTAAATCATTTGCACAAAATATCGCATTAAAATCTATCACTTCTAATTTTTTTATAAATTCTTGCCCCCATTCAATCTTATATTTTCCTTCAAATACATAATTAGAATTGTAATCTAAATTACACTCAGTTAAAGCTTTTTTATATCCTTCTAATCTATCTATTGCTATTTCATTTTGAAGTGGACCACTCAAGTATATTATTTTCTTATTTCCAATATCTAATAAATGTTTTGTAGCTATATATGCACCCTCAAAGTTATTTATTTTAACTATGCCTTTTAAGGTTTCTTTATTCATACTTATTTTCTTATCGATTAATACTGTTGGTATTTTTATATCTTTGTAATTTGCCTCTTTCCAGTTTGTATTTGATGATGCTGCAAATATAATTCCATCTATCATTCTTTCTGATAATGTTCTTATCCCTTCATATTCCTTTTTGGCATCTTCATCTGTATTACATAAAATTATATTATAACCTTCCTCATTAGCTTTATCTTCCACACCTCTTGATACATCTGTGAAAAATGGATTTCGTATATCTGGTATAAGAAGTCCTATTGTATTTGTTCTTTTAGTTACTAAACTTTGTGCTAATTTATTTGGAACATAATTTTTTTCCTTCATTATTTTTAAAATCTTTTCTCTTGTTGCTTGACTTATATTTTCATCTTTATTATTAATGACTTTTGATACAGTTGTTTTGGAAACACCAGCCAATTCGCCAATCTCTTTTATAGTTATACTCAAGAAGTTCACCCCCACAATTTAGGAAACCGTTTTACTTAACCGGTTACCTAGATACTATCATATCTTTTTTCGCTTTGCAACTACTTTATACAAATTTTGATATTTTTCTTATTTTTCATAATATTGCAATTTATAAATTCAAATTTAATATTTATATTAATATACAAAAAAAAATTAATATACTTTTATAATTATTTAAAAGTACATTAATTAATTTAAGTAATCTTTATTAAAGTTCAAGTCCTTGTTCTATAATCATTTTTTTATCATTTTCAATTCCATTTCCTACAGTTGTTAAATAATCACCTACAATTGCAGAATTTACACCACCATTAAATCCAATTTTGTCATACCCTTTTAAAGATAGCCTTCCACCAGCATATCTTATGTATACATTAGGAATTATAAATCTAAATACTGCTGTTGTTTTTAATATTTCCATAGGCTCTAATACATCATAATTTTCCATAGGAGTATTCTTAATAGGGTTTAAAATATTTATTGGAATTGATTTGGTATTTAATTCTCGTATTTCAAAAGCCATTTGTAGTCTTTGTTCTTTACTTTCATTCATCCCAATTATTCCACCTACACATACATCTAATCCAGCCCTTTTAGCTTCTTTAATTGTTCTTATTCTGTCTTGATAAGTATGTGTTGTACATATATTATCAAAATTATCTTTAGATGTCTCGACATTATGATGATATGTAGTCACACCTACTAATTTTAGCTTTTTAGCTTGCTCATAATCTATAATTCCTAGAGATGCACATAATTTTAAATTAGTATTTTCTCTTAATCCTTCATAGATATTTAAAATATCATTAAACTCTTTTCCTGTCATACCTTTACCACTTGCAACTAAAGAGAATCTATGTACTCCTTTACTTTCCATTTCTTTGGCTCTCTTTAAAATCTCATTGTACTCGAGTAATGAATATTCATCTACCCCAGTTTTATAATGAGATGATTGTGCACAAAATTTACAGTCTTCACTACATTTGCCAGACTTAGCATTCATTATTGTACATAAATCCACTCTTCTTCCCATAAAAGCTTCTCTTATTTCATTTGCAGATTTTAATAATATACCAAAAATATTTTTGTTATTTGTATCAAGGCTCATTAAATTAAGAGCTTCTTCATAATTTATTTCTTTTCCATCCAAGACTTTATTTTTTAATTTAATTATGTATTTTTCCATATACCCTCCTATTCGTCAACCCATATCCTTTATATAGTTTACTTATTATCTATAGTATTACATAGGCAATATTTATTAGTCAACCTTATTTTACATATAAGTTTACTATTAAACAAAAAAAATACTGCCTCAAAATAGTATTCATATAATATATTATACATATCACTATTAAAGCAGTATTTTTTATTAAATATTATCCTTATTAACTTACAAAACCATCCTTGTCTTAACTCCATCCAAGCTTTCTATTGTAACAACCTCTAAACCTTCATACTCTCTAAATAGCCATTTTAAATCCTTCATAGCTTGATTAACCTGACTTTTTGTTAGATTATTTATAAAATATTCTTTTCTAGTTTCCTCATACTCTTTGCTAGTTAAAAAGTTTCTTAGAAAATTAAATGCAAATACACTTGGAATATTGTTTACATTAGCTTTCTTGCTATTTTCTTTCTCATAGTAAATTTTCATAAATGCATACTCCTTTGATACTTTTAAATTTCTCTTACAATAATTATATGCATTTAAGTCCTACTATTCTTATAATTTTATTAATTCATATTCTTTATTTCCCATTCCCATCTCACACGCATAGTCTATTATTCTAGTTCCATTTACATGAGGATGCTCATGTTTAAACACATCATGACCCATTTCCTTACAAACCAAATCATAGCATGCTTGTTCAATTGCTACTGGGTCTGTTGATGCTAATATTCCTATATCATGTGCAATCGGTCTACCTGACCAAGGCACACAATCACAAAGTGGAGTCACATTCATAACAAAAGTTATATATCCTACCTTATCTTTTTTGTTTGATACTGCTCCATAAGCGTATTCTGCCATCTTTTCAACAAATACATCTGAGTCACTTTCCCATTGTATAGTTACTGCTCTAGTTGGACAGACAGTTGGACATTCTCCACATCCATAACACACATCAGAATCTATAATCGCCTTCTTATCTACTATACTTATAGCTTTTGTAGGACAAGAATTAACACATTTTCCACATCCTACACACTTCTTCTCTTTTACTACTGGTGTAACATCAGAATGTTGCATTTGCTTTCCTGCTGCACTTGCACACCCCATAGCTAAATTTTTTAATGCTCCTCCAAAACCTGCTGCTTCATGACCTTTAAAATGACTCATTACTATCATTGCAGAAGAATTATAAATTTCGCCACCTATTTTCACACTTTCAAAATGTTTTTTATCTATTTGTACATTTTCATAATTTCTACTGTACAATCCATCTGCAATTATTACTGGTGCATTTACCACTGCATAGGCAAAACCATTTTCTATAGCTGTTGTAAGATGGTCTACAGAATTTGTTCTACTCCCTGTATATAATGTATTTGTATCTGTTAAAAATGGCTTTCCTTCACAATCTTTAATCTTATCAACCACTTGTCTAACTGCTACAGGACTCATATATGTAGTATTTCCTTTTTCTCCAAAGTGAAGTTTGATTGCTACTTGGTCATTCTTTTCTATTAAATCTTTGAATCCTGCTGTATCAAATAATCTTCTTACATTGTTTGGCACATTTTTATTTTGCGAATTTGAGTATAAGTCACAAAAATATACTTTTGACTTTTCCATATCTACACCCCTTTAAAATATTTACTTGAATTAATTTTATCACTTTTAAAGTAATTTTTTAGTATATTTTACCACAATTAAAGATTCTTATCTTTATTTAATAAAAACAATATTATTTTAACTCCTTACTACATTTTTTTAATTCTTTACTAGTTTAGGCTCTATATACTATAGCATATCTTAAATAACCTATAATCACTATATTATAATCTATCTCCTTTTTTATTTTTAAACAGTTCCTTAAGGTAATAATTTAATTATTATAAAATATAATGAGTACGACTAAAACAAAAAAAAGACTTGAAACTTAAGTTCAAGTCTTTTTTACTTAGATATATTCTTATATATTACTAAGCATATTTTTACACAATACAGTGATATTTACAATTATAATAAAGATATCATTAAACTGGTTTTTTATTAAATAAAATAACAGCTGATAACAGACACACTATTGAAATAATAATTGTTACAATGATTGGAATAATAAATTCTGGAGCTGTCACTTTACCTGAAATCAAATCTATATTTTTTGATACTATGAAATTAGGTGTATAAGGTGCAATCTGTTCAGGAATAGAAATTAAACTCAAAACAAGAGTTACTACTAATACAAGTAATACACTTGCAAATGCTGGTCTAAATAGTACACATCCAAGAATTAATATAGTAATATACATAATACCAATTATCCATAAGTTAAATGCTGAAAATACAACATGATTAAGATTTGCAGTTGGCCAAAAATACATTGTATAACCATAAGTACATAAAAAGCTCAACCAGAAACCAATGGTCATAATAATTACTGCAATAGAAAATTTAGACAATACTACAGACGAACGTGACAATCCTTTAGTCAACATAATGACAAGTGTCCCTTTAGAATATTCGTTTGATAAAATATTACAAAAAATAATTAGAGTTAAACTCATTCCAAGACCAGAAATATTGCCAGAAAACTGTGTCCAAGAATCTAAAGCAGTTGGTAGAGCAGTAACTTTTAAAGTTGGGGCAAAATGAGCAATCAAGTCTGGCATAAATTTAGCAGAAAGAGGACTCATTATTCCAAATATTAAAAATAAAATAATCAAACTAAATAATTTATAATTTCTTACGTTCTCTACAAATTCTTTTTTTGTAAATGCTATGTATTCTCTCACTTTACTACCTCCAAAAATAAATTTTCAAGTGACAATTCTATTAATTCCATCTTTATTGGACAAAGATTCATTTCTGCAAGTGTAGATATGGCTGTTTGTTGTATTGATTTTATATCTTTACCATAGAAAATAATTTCCATATTAGTCTCTTCTGAATCTTTAAGTAAGGATTTAATGCTACTACTAGACTTAAATGCTTGGATTTCATCATTACTTGAAAACTCCAATAAAAGTCTATCTTTTCCGTGCATACTTTTTATTTCTGAAAGTGTACCACTAAGAGCAATGCTTCCGTTATTTAATATAGCTACATGGTCACAAATTCTTTCAACATCAGACAGTATATGTGTTGAAAATATTACAGTTGTTGAGTCTTTGATTTTAAACATAATATCTAATATTTCTTTTCTCCCAACAGGGTCAAGTGCGCTTGTTGGTTCATCACAAATAAGTAATTTAGGGCGTGAAAGTAATGCTTGAGCTATCCCAAGACGTTGCTTCATTCCACGAGAAAATCCACCTATTCGTTTCTTTTCATTTCCAAGTCCCACAAGTGTCAACAACTCTTCACTTCTTAACTTTATTTCTTGTTTTGAAAGCCCTGTGATTTCTCCACAAAGAGAAAGATATTCAAGTGGTCTCATATAGTTATAAAACTCTGGAACATCAGGTAGATAACCTACATGGCGATTAGAACTTGTTCTTCCATAAGTCACCTTCTCACCAAAAACATTTATAGTTCCACTATCTGCTTCAAGTAACCCAAGCACCATTTTCATTGTTGTAGTCTTGCCTGCACCATTCTTACCTACAAATCCAAATACTGACCCTTCTGGTACAGTAAGATTTAGCTTATCTATTATCTTTCGATTACCAAAACTTTTTGATAACCCATTTATTGAAACAATATTCATCATTCATCACCTCTTCCTATAGTGAAATATAAAATTGGACCTATTATACTTATAAATAGCACTAAAATAATCCATATTGCCTTATTACCAATTTTATAATTTGGATGTTTTATTATATGAATAAGTGCAGTAATTACAAGTATTAAATTTAAAATAATAACAGGAAGTAAAAGTGGTAGATATTCCATTAAATTTTCCATAATCTTATTCCTCCAATAAAGATAATTTTTCTATAAGAAATCTGTGTTCTTTGTTCTCATTTAATACAGAGAACATAGGATTATTCTTAATAGCAGCAACAATACCTGCCTTTACAATTGTATCATCACGTGTAATACCTGTTCCAATCTCAGAAATCCAGCAATCAATATGATTAAAAAAGTCATCACTATGTAGCATAATTGGATATATATCACTTATTGCCAAATCTACATATCTTTGTAACGACTTAATAGCTCCTTTAGTATTTCCATGTATTAAATTAATTTGTATCTGAGTCAAATATACAGAAAACATAACACCAGGAGATAATTCATTAAGGTCAAATGTATCTGAAATTATTAAAATACGTCTTTCTATTTCTTCAATTTGTGATTTATCTGAGTTTTGCAGAAGTCCCACTAAATCTTGAACTAATAATGTAAGATTCTGATATGCTCCAATCTGTAACGTTTCATTAGCTTCATTAGTTTGACCATTCATCATTTGTCCCTGTGCAAGAAGTATGCTTTCATTTACCATGGGAAAATTGCTATCTTGAAATAAATCAATAACTTCTATAGGCTGATTTAACAAGATATAACAAGTTGCCTCCATACCTTTTGACTGACGACAAATTTCTATATCATCACTTGTTTCTCGTATTCGAATAAAAATTTCTAATGCTTCACTAATTAATAGTTCACGTTTTTTTTCATCTACAAGGTCATAATGATTAATTATCAAAATACCCATCTGATAAATCAAAGGAAAGCATGAATAATATTTTTTTATGGTTTCTCTTATTTCATCCATAACTTCATCAAATGGTTTAACAGTAAAATCTTTACACAATCGCTGATATAGTTTATTAATATCTTCCTTAATCATTTGTGGTTCGTAGCAAATTAATTCATCAACTGTAATGTTGAAATATGTCGCGAGTTGTGGTAAAAAAGTGATATCAGGATAACTTTGCCCAGTTTCCCATTTAGACACAGAAGCTTTAGAGATACCTATATAATTTGCAAGTTCATCTTGTGTAATTCCTTTTTCTTTACGCTTTAAAATTAGTGTTTTTGCAATGTTTAATTCATTCATATCAACGCCTCCTTTGTATAATTATATCCTTAAATACATAAACCTAACAAGCGATTTGAAGTTGACTTTTGATGAAAAAATCAACCATAGAGAAACAAATAAGCAGGTATCTTAGATACCTGCTTAAATATATTTTTAAATTCAATTTATATAATTTTTTATTTATTCCAATCATTTCCACATTTTTATACAAAACCACATATGAATATATCCAAATATATTTTTTATTTATCATGTTTTTTAAACGTCTTGTATAAAATATCTTTTAATATGAGTACATTATTCTCATTGCTCATCCTGTATTCCTTTTCAAATCTTGAATATAATTCTTCAATAGCTATTTGATACTTTTCTATCCCTTCTATGTCAACATATGTTTCTAAAATAGGATACTTAGAGCTCCATGCTTTTGTCCAGTCAACATCCTTACTAATATTATCAGTTACATCTTTAGAACATAAATTACTTTCATCGATTAAGTAATCATAAGTAATATTAAATAGCTTTGATATATTTTTTATATTTTCTAAGTCTGGCTTAGCTTGCCCTAATTCCCACTTGCTAATAGTTTGTCTAGATACATTTAGTCTTTCAGCCAACAATTCTTGAGAATAATTATATTTCTTTCTTAGTTTTGTAATCTTGTCTCCTAAATTCATATATTAAACTCCTTTCAAGGTAAAAATAATTATATTTCAATTATAAAGTATTAAACTCAATGATTCTACAAAGCAAAGTTTGAAATATGTAAACTTTAATTTACATACATGATGAATCATTCTATATGAACAATACTAATATTAATATTTAATTATAGATTTTTTAATAAAAATTAATTATTTATTCTTAAATAATAAAAAAGGCTTGTGTTGTAGTTAACTCCAAGTAGTATACTCTATTTAAGAATTGAGTAAAACATAATGAGTTTTATGTAGAGATATTGTACAGTTTATAAATCATATCATACTAAAAAGGAAATAAGGGAATTGTTTTCTAAACTTACAGGTGTTAATGTTGATGAAAGCCTATATTTAATACCACCATTTTATACAGATTTTGGAGAAAATATAAGAGTTGGAAAGGATGTATTTATTAACCATGCTTGTACATTCATGGATAGAAGTGGAATTACGATTGCAGATGATGTACTGATTGGACCTTAAGGTAAATCTTATAACAATAAACCCTCCTTTAGAGCCCTCAGAAAGACATTCCACTGTGTCTACACCCATAGTTATAAAGAGGAATGCTTGGTTAAGTGCAGGAGCAATGATTATGCCAGGTATTACAGTAGGTGAAAATACTGTTGTTTCTGCAGGAGCAGTAGTCACAAAGGATGTACCTCCAAATACTGTGGTTGCAGGTGTCCCTGATAAGATAATAAAGACTGTATGTTAGATTCTAAATTGAAGTTTTGTTATTAGTTCAATAGAATATTATTATAGTATTTCAATAAAAAAGACATTCTTAATTTAATTAAGTTTGTCTTTTTTTATTGATTTTTATTATACTCATTTCAAGTTTTATTGTCAAAGTTCTTGACAAGTAAACTTGTCATAAGTATAATAAAAGTACCAAGTAAACTTGGCATCCAAATAGGAGGTATCTTACATGAATAAAGAAGAAATTTTAAGTAAGAGTCGTCAATCTACTAAAGACGAAGGATTAGAGTATATTGAAAATAAAGGCAGAAAAATAGGATATTCAATTTTCATATGTGTCTTCGCTTTCATTGTAATATTTAACGCCTTTATTGGACAAAAGAGTGATGCAGTATCTGCTTTATTTTGGACATTTGGCCTTGCTGAAAATATAGCAAAATACCAATTCACACATGAAAAAAAGAATTTAATTTTGGCTATTGGTTTCTTAATTACAACTATATTCTCATTAGCTAATTTTGTTTTATCATCATTAAGGTAAGCAATATGAATGAAGAATTAATATTAAAAAATCACTTAAAAATAGCAAGAACAGAGAAAAAATTATCTCAAAGTCAGCTAGCTGAAATGGTCGGCGTGTCAAGAAACACTATTAGTTCAATAGAAACAGGTCAGTTTAATCCAACAGCAAAATTAGCACTTATTTTATGTATAGCTCTAGATAAAAAATTTGAAGATTTATTTTACTTTGAATAAAATGTATTGTAGTCATAAAATATAAAAGAAACCATAGTTATTGTATATTTTATTCACTTCTAAAACTCAAAATAAAAAGAGGTAAATAAATAAAACAAAAAGAGTAAATGGTTAGATATTTATTATCTTATCACTTTACTCTTTTATTTATTTTAAAGTCTTATACATCTCTTTAATACCCTACATTCCATATTCATTAAAATAACTCCTATTTTCAAAAACCTCATTTTTAAATCCATATGTTGTCTAAATATAAAATAAATATACAGGTACCTTAATAAATATGTTGCAAAATTATTAAGGTGCCTGTATAATATATTTCGTAAGGTGCCTTATCATTATAAATCATATTATTTAGGAGGATAACATGGAAAATGAAAAATCAAACATTAAATATTTAAAAGAAGAACCAATAAAAAAAACTATTCTTTATTTATCTATTCCTATGATGATAGGAATGTCAGCTGGAACTATCTATAATGTAATTAATGCCTACTTTATAGGTTTAGTTCATGACACAGCTATGCTTAGTGCAATAACATTGGGACTCCCTATATTTACAATTCTAATGGCTTTTGGAAATATGTTTGGCGTTGGTGGTAGTACATTCATAACTAGGCTAATTGCACAAAATAATAGTGATGAAGCCAAGAAAATTGCTGGATATACTTTTTATGCAAGTATTATAACAGGTCTATTGATAGGTCTAATTGGCTACTTACTAATGAATCCTATTATTAGATTATTAGGTTCCGATATGACTACATTTGAATATACAAAACAATATGCAATTACACTATTTGTTGGCGGATTTTCTATTATATTGAACTTCTCTCTTGAACAAATTGTAAGGTCTGAAGGTGCATCAAAAGAATCTATGTATGGTATGTTTGTAAGTGTAATAGTTAGTATCATATTAGATGTTTTATTTATACTAGTTCTTAATATGCATGTGTATGGTGCTGCATTATCAATGATACTTTCTAACATTGCATCTAGTGCTTATTATGTTTGGTATTTAAATGTTAAAAGCGAGAACCTTAGAGGGTTTTTACATTACATAAAAATCAGCATAAACAGTCAAGTTGAAATATATAAAGTTGGTGTATCCCAATTAATCCAATGCTCTTTCTTAATTGTGACTACATTATTATCCAATAACTACTCTATGCAATATGGAAATAACATAGTTGCTAGTTTTGGTATAGCACTTAGAATTGCTCAAATTCCAGAATTCTTTGTTATGGGTATTGTTTTAGGTGTAATGCCACTTATAGCATATAATTTTTCTAATAAGAATATACCTCGTTTAAAGGAAAGTATAAAGTATTCTGCTTTATTCATATTTGTAATCGCAGTTGTATTTTCAGGAGTTGTTTATATATTTAGAACCCAAGTAATACAAACATTCTCAGTTGATACGTCAGTTATTGAAATAGGAACGTATGTATTGGTAGCTATGTTAGTATCTGCCTTATTCAATGGAGTTACATCTTTATTTATGACAATATATCAAGCATCAGGAAAAGGCATTGAAACAGGTATAATGTCTATAAGCCAAGGTGGATTGTATATACCTATAGTAATATTGCTTAATTATTTTTATGGACTTGATGGGCTAATATGGTCTATGACAGTAACAGAAATTATAACATTTTTAATAGGTGCAGTTTTATATATACCCTATAGTATAAAACTTAAAAAGGCATCAACTAAAAATAAAGTAAGTCTTATATAAGATTTACTTTATTTTTAATTTTAATGTTAGTCAATACAAATTATTTTATTATATGTAATTATTAATATATTAATCAATTTTATTAAAAATAACAGACTTCTCTTTTAAAGAGATTTTTCCTACTTGATATCCATATTCATTTAATTCTTTTTTATATTTTAAAAACGAATGGTCTATCTCTATTCCTGCAATATCTTTTATTTCTTCAAAAGTTAATTTAAATGATTGATTACCATTTTTCTTGACATATTCCCATAAAGAACTATATTTGCTCATTTTATATCACTCCTTTTAAAATTATATCTTATCTATTAGTTTATATTCTATCACTATTAATTTATAAAGTTATGCTACTTATTATTTATATGAAAAAATATACAAATAATAAGTAGCAATTTTTTATAATTATCATATTTTCTTCATATTTAAGAAAAGTCACTCGTAGTTAAAATATTTTTTTAAAGAAAGTTTACTTCATCAGAAAACAAATTTTAATTGTTCTTATTTTTATTATGTAATTATTCAAGACAATATGTCATTGTTGAAATACAACTCTAATAACTAAATATTTTTATACATTCACTATTTAAAAATCTTTTTTATTGAATTTAAGTTAAATTTATCGACATTTCAGTAATATCGTTTTCTTTATTTTCAATATGAATGTCGATTCTATTATAATTAAAGCTCTACATCAATCTTTTTACCACTCATTGAATAACAACTAACTTTTGCCTTATCAATAGAGAATATTTCAAACTTACCGTCTCCTACAGAGTACATCTGACCTAAACTTGGCATTATTTCAAGTGCCTTAGCTTGTGTTTCTTTTGATGTAACAAATACTGCTTCACCCAAAATACGTAGAGTATTAAGTTTTTGGTCTATACAGCAAAGTTCAACCTTTGGATTAAAAATAAGTTGCTTAAACATATCTTTTTGATTAGATGTGCAAAATGTAAGTTTGCCATCATATTCCATAACAAATCCTAGAGGACGCACATGTGCTTGATTGTTCTCATCAACTGTTGCTAAATAATAAACTCCTGCTTTGTTCAAAAATTCTAATACTTTCATAATTACTACACCCCTTTTAAATACTTGTATTAAGGATTATCCTTTGATATAATTTTAATATAAAATAAGAAAAAAACAAGTATGCAGTTTTTTCTGATAAAGTATAAAAAAGATACTATTGGAATTGAGGAGTGAATTAAAATGAGTTTGGATAATAAAAATAATATAACTGAAAATGCTGAAGGATTAACTTGCCCTATACGTTACGCATTAGATATTGTTGGTGGAAAGTGGAAATTGCCTATTATATGTATGTTAGCAGTTGATAATCCAATTAGGTATAGTAGTATAAAAAGAAAATTAGATGGAATTACAAATACTATGCTAGCTCAATCATTAAAAGATTTAGAGTCTGATGGTATTGTTCATCGTAAACAATACAATGAAATTCCTCCAAAAGTTGAATATACATTAACAGATAAAGGTAAAAGTATTGTACCTATTTTGCGACAGTTTGCTAATTGGGGCGCTATTAATATGCAGGAGAAAAACACATGCGGACTTAATTGTAAAGAATGCAGAAAAATAACTTAATCATATAATATACAATCATTACAAACTTTTTTTTAGTTCTTTAATAATATATAAAAATATTTTTGTTAGTTTTCAATATTTGCTACATATATTTATTTCTATATAAAATTTGTTATTATATATAATTTTAAAATTTAAGATAAGGGGAATTAATATGTCAAATAATATCAAGATAATAAAAAAAGAAATAAACTATTTCTTATTAATAAATTTTTTACTGATTGCTTTTACATCAATATTTTTATTTTGGTCAATATCAAAACCAAATAATAGTGAACTTATATCAAGCTTCTCTGTATTATTTATGTATATTCCTGCATTTTCAGCAATTGTTGTCCTAAAAAAAGTTTCTAATTACAAGTTTGATTCAACAGTGGATAAATTTTTAAAGTTTTTTGCTATAACTACAATTGTGAGAATAGTAATATCTATAGCTGAAACATTTTTAATCCATAGTAGTATTATTTCTTCAACAATAGATACATTAACATCTTTTTATCTTTTAGCGGTTGTTCTTTACAATGAATTTCAATTTGAAGTTTTAAATTTATCTTTAAGTAAAAATTTCAAAAAAGTTTTAGGCATTCTATTAATATTCTTGATATTAATTATAGTTAGAAATATTATTGATAAAGAAAGTTTATCAATTAATGTTGTAAATAAATTTGTCACAGTATTTATAAATATAATTATAAATTTATGTTTTGGTTTTAATTTATTTTTTGGAGAAGAATTTGGATGGAGATACTTTCTTCAACCTAGACTACAAAAGATTTATGGCAAAAAATTTGGTGTATTAATTTTAGGTTTTATATGGGGAATTTGGCATTTGCCTCTTTGTGTCACTTTGTACAGTCCCGAAACCCCATTTTATTGTGTTATTTCTCAGATAGCATATTGTACCTTTATAGGAATATTTTTAGGATATACCTATATGAAGACCAAAAACCTTTGGGCGCCAATATTAATCCACTTAGTAAATAACACTGTTTCTATTATACTTGGAGGAAGTATTGAGTCTATATTTACATTAGAATCACTATTATGGAGTATTCTAGTTGATGCTATATTGTTTTTACCATTCTTATTTACTAGAGAGTACAAAACTAATAACTATGATGAAAGTTCTAACTAGTCTATAAATACATAAATCTCTAGACATAGAGGCTTTTTATATTTGTCCATAATATTGATAAAATACCTGTTTTAATATATAGAAGAATAGTCCTTATGGTATTAAGTAAAATAAAATTACTTTTTATGTAAATTTTAATAATTTACTCATTTTAAAAACCACTTTTCATTAGATGTAAAAAAGTGGTTTTTAAAATAATATTTCTACATTTAATTTTTAGTTCATTCTTATCTAAAACAGATTATTATATATTTATATCAATCTAAAAATATCCATTTTATGTTTTATGGTATAATAAAAATAATACATATCTTACTTTATTTTAAGTAAAATAATTTCTTAGTTTAATTTATATAGAACAGTTAAATTGGCAAAAATCAATCTAATAAAGGACTTCATAAATTTAAATATGGATATAGAAGTAGTTCTTCAAAATCTAGTCGTTATTTTACATTGCTCAAATGATGAAATCTCAATCAACTGGGCAACAAAAGAATTATCTGGATACAATAAAGACGATAGCCTTCCTAAATACAGAACATTATCACTTATTACAAAAACCTGGTACACATATAAAGGCTACAGTAAATATTGATTTAACTGATGTTAATGATATAATATCAAAAGTAAAAGTAAATATTTTAGATATACTATTACTTATTGAAAAAAAATTTGGAAATTTATATGACCTCGATATTGATATATCAGAAACAAATGGAAAAGAGCCAGAAAATATAATTCAATATATTCAAGTTAAGCTATATGATAATAGTATAAGTATAGGAGATAACAATAAAATCAAGAAATCTAATATAACAACCAATGAAGGAAATTCAATATCAATGCTTAAAAAACTAATTCATTTAAAAAAACATACTAAGAATTAATAAAAAGATATAAATTTGTATCAAATCCACATTTTGTGGTGTAATGAAAAGCAAGAAGGACTATACTTTATCGCTGTAGAGTATAGTCCAGAAATTATTGATTATTTTTTTTGAACTTAACTTTTAGTTCAAAACTAAAGCTACTCTTTCGTGAACTGTACCCACTGTTTTATACAGTTAAACCATATAAAAATAGGTTTTGCATTTGGATATAGTTCTATTGCTTTATCAAAAGTTTCGAACACCAAGTTATTGTTATTTGATTTTCCAATAACATATGAAATTATACTTCTATCGCCTAAATCTAGAATTGCACTTAAATAGGCCTTCGTCCCATTGGTTAATTTAAATTCAGTTACATCTGTTAACCATTTTTGATAGGTTTTATCTGCACTAAATTTTCTACTTAATACATTTCCAGCGATTACTTCTGGTGTACATTTAACATAACTGAATTTCTTTTTTCTACAAACAGACCTTAAACCTACGCCTCTCATTAGTCTGTACACTCTCTTGTGATTGACATTAAGTTTATACTCTCAGTTTAAACTGCAGAGTCATCCTTAAAGAGCCAAAAAAACCCATTCTTTTCTTCATATATCTTAGTTATCAAAGCTGCTAATTTAATGTTTTCAAGTTCTAAATTACTTTTATATAGATTGAGCCATTTATAGTATGTTTACAAAAATTTTTAGTTTAAATTATAATTTTATAAAAAACTAAATAATTTCAATATTACAATTAATAGATGATAAAATTAAAACTATATTGCTTAGAAAAATAATTAAGAATTTGAAATGGTGTATCTACCATATTATATTTTAAATATTTTTTAAAAGTTAATATATAAAAACAGGATGAGTATATAAGTCACCCTGTTTTATATATTAAACTCTAAATTTAATAAGCTCAAGTGTGTCATTTAATGCTGACATACTATCTATTTGAATCATTAACCACTTACTTCCATTAAAGAATTTTATCTCATTATACAATTGCTTTATATAATCACAACAAGTGTTAATAAATAAGTCAACCTCAACTCTATTACTTTCATTTACAATGACTAAAGCTTTAAAAGAACCTTCTTGTGGATATAAAGTACATAATGATTTACCTCTTTTTTTGTATTTTACATTCCAACCTCTTTGCATTGAACATTTACTATATCCAAGCTTAGGCTCTACATCATAAGTTGAAGTCAAAGCATTATTTAGATTGTCCCATAATGGACTATTAATAAACGCTTTGATTTGTTCAGGTGTTGGTTTATTATCTTGAAAAAACATATCTTGCCAATCCATATTCATCACCCTTTCTATTGTTCAATAGACACTGGAATAGTCCAATGTTCCATATATGCCACTTCAGGTGTAGTAGGATAATACATTTCAATCGCAAAATCAGTGGCTATTAAATTATGATTCTTCATCCATCTTTCCATAAACTTATCCGCTTTAAAAACAGCTGAATCAACTAACTCATTAAAATTTTCTGCTTCAAATCCACACACTAAATATTCTTTAGCAGGTAACTCAAAAATACTATATCCTTCCACTAATGTACCTGGCTCCACTTCTATACCTGCCATATACATACAATTACCTTCTTTTGCACTTCCCATATAAAGAGCATCAAATTCATTTCCACCTGGAATTTTATTTGGTATATTGTGTTTTTGACTTCCAAGTTTCATCCATAATTCCTTTGCTATCGCTATGCCAGTTGTC
Source organism: Clostridioides sp. ES-S-0190-01 (assembly GCF_020658275.1). NCBI lineage: Bacteria > Bacillati > Bacillota > Clostridia > Peptostreptococcales > Peptostreptococcaceae > Clostridioides > Clostridioides sp. ES-S-0190-01. The sequence goes on from NZ_JACVWA010000044.1 coordinate 36,297, forward strand.
TCACCACCCATCAACTGGCAAATAGGTATTTCTTTTTCTATTCCAATAAAAGTCCTTGGGTTACTCAATCTTCTGCGAGTTACTTCAATTACTATATCATCGGCAATCAGTGGCACACCTTCATCAACCATAATATAATTTAAAATTAATTCTGGCTTAACAAATTGATTAAGTTTTACTGGATTTGCTCTATATTCCTCTGGAGTTAATCCATATGCTTTTTTAAAAGCACGTGTAAATGTCTCATGACTTTCAAATCCAAAATTTAAGGCTACATCAAGTATACGATTCTTATGTTCTGCTAAATGTTCAGAAGCTTTTGCAAGGCGACGAAGCTTTATATATTCCATTACGGTCTTATTAACTAACCTTTTAAATAATCGTTGATAATAAAATGGTGATAAATTAGCTGCATTTGCTAAATCATCAATAGATATTTCTTCTGATAACCTTTCTTCTATCAATTCTAGTGTAGTTTGAATGGATTCCCATGCATGCATATTATAATTCCTCCTTATAGTTATCTTAAGCTTCTATATTTATATTATCAAAATCATAAAAATTCTTCTTGATATACAGTGCCTTTTTTAATCTTTACAATACTTACCAACAAGATTATTTAAACTTATTTAACTTGTCTTTAGACAAGTATTCTCCCACTTCTAAGTAATATCATAAGTGGTTATTAGTTCTCTACTCTATGTTAAATATTGTAATATTAATAATAGGCTATATGACAATTACAATATTTTATTGTAAACATAAAGTATTGCAGTAAAAATAAAATATAGCAAATCTTATTTGAAGATTTGCTATATTATATATTTTATTAAATTGTTTTTAAACACTGTATTTATTTCTTTACTAAAAAATTCCTTCATATCATCCAACTGCTCTTTAGTATATACATATTTTCCATATCCAAATTGACCATATTTAAACTTTCTATCATCATTTTCCATTGGCAATAATGTGTCTGGATAAATTTCTAATATTCTATTTTTAGCTTTAGTTGTATATCTATGAGATATAACTTCAAATATAATTTTTCTATCAAAATCTTTTGGAAGAGCTTCTTTTATACTTCTAATCAGACTTCTATACTCCTCTTCCCAACCTTCATATAAAAACACAGGAGCTATTATAAATCCAATCTGATATCCAACTTTTGCAAGCTTTACAGCTGATTCTATTCTTTTCTTTGCAGAAGCTGTATAATGCTCATGTCCATCTATAATTCTAGGTGTATTTATGCTAAATCTTATCTCTGTATGGTTATTATGCTCAGCATCCAACAAGCTATCTACATCACTGTATTTAGTAACAAATCTAAATCTTCCTTTTTCTTCTCTTCCAAAAAACTCTATTGTCTTTTTCAATGAATTGGTATATGGCTCTACTGGAACAGGGTCTGATGTAGCTGCTCCTTCAAATATGGTTACTTGTGGTTTTCTATCTTCAATATACTTCTTTGTTTGTTCAAGTATCTCATCTATATTTACAAACACCCTTATAAAGGGTTTATCACCTAGTTGTGTGTTTAAATAACAATATTCACATCTTCCCATACATCCACTGACAAGTGGTAGTTGATAATTAGCAGAAGGTTTACATGTTTGAAATTTCAAGCTTTTCCTAGTGCCAACTACCATTGTTTGTTTTCCATTTCTATATTGTTCATATAGATTTTCTCCTGGGATATGTTCCTTAACCCTATTTGATGATATCTTAATTATTTCTACATCTTTTTTATCCTTAAATTTATCATATATGTTTTTCCCAATATCAGTATCTAAGCTACCTTTTTCAAATATTATTCTTTTAGGATTAAACATTTATTTCACCTCTACTTAAAGTTTTTAAAATGAAGATTTTTATAAAATATTACTTAGTTAATCTTCCCCTTTTTAAGTTTCTTTATTTATCAGAAAGTAAAATAAACATTTGAGATAAATTTATTTTTTTGCATTAACTAATTACAAGTTTATTTACTTATAACAACTAACACAACCAATTTTTATCTAAAATTTAATTTATAAATTTAATTTACAAAGATTTATAGTATATTTCTCTTATTTGTTCCTTATTAAAAGTCTTTGGATGTCTCTTAATATTTGCAGCAGATATTTTCATACAGTTATCAGTTAACCAATCAATATCTGATTTTACAATACCTAAGTCACTTAGCTTTATATCTAAATCTATCTTTTTAAGGAAATTTTTAACTGCACCTGAACAATCTTCTGCACAAGTTCCACCCAATAGTTTTGATATATTTCCAAACCTTTCAATATCACTATCCCATGAACTTTCTACAATAGTTGGTGTTAAAGCTGCAAGCCCTTTTCCATGCATTACATCTCTAAGACCACTTACAGGATGCTCCATTCCATGTTGAAGAGTTGTTCCAGCTGTACCAATTGTCATCCCACCAATAGTGCTTGCAAGTGTTATTTTCTCCCAAGCTTCTAAATCATCAGAATTATTGTATACATTTACTAAGCTTTCTGATATAAGTTCAATCCCATAGATAGCCTGTACATCTGAAAGAGGATTTCTTCCATTAGAAAGATATGCTTCTATGTTGTGAGCAAGTGCATCAAATCCAACTGATGCAATTATATGTTTTGGCATTGTTACCATAAGCTCTGGGTCAATTATTGAGGCTTTTGCATACATGCTATTCTTTTTTATAGATTTTTTATCTTTAGTATCTGAATTTGTAAGCACTGCAAAACAATTCCCTTCACTACCTGTGCCTGATGTTGTTGGAACTAAAACTATAGGTAGGGCCTCTTCACCTTGTTTAATTCCAAATATGTAATCATTTAAATCACCTGGATTTTTATAAGAAAAAGCTATACTTTTAGCTGCATCCATTATACTTCCACCACCAAGACCTAAAACACAATCACAACCAGTTTCTTTTATAGCTTCTACGCCTGCATATATAGTAGTTATAAGAGGATTTTGCTCTACTCTATCAAAAACTTCATATTCTACTTTAGCACCTTTTAGCAAATCTATTGTCTTATCAAGTAACCCTGTTTTCTTTGTACTGTTTTTCCCAGTTACAATTAATACTTTTTTACCATATTTAGATACTTCTATTCCTACATCATTAATTCTTCCTCTTCCAAATAAAATATTTACTGGCAAACTATAATTAAAATTCATGCTAAAACCTCCTATTTTTCTACTTTAGTAATAACTTTATTTTTTAATAAAAGTATAATTATGTATTGAAACATAATTTATAAAATAATCTTTTACTTAATTATATGTATTATTTTATTTCATATCAAGTTAACTCTATTTAATCAAATATATTTCTTGCTGAAGTACCGTTAAATGATTAAAACTTAACTAAAAATTATAAAAATAAAAAAGAGTTATCTAAAGATAATTTCAATCATCTTAAGACAACTCTTTTCATTTTTGTATCATACAAATTTTTTAAACTTTATTTTCCTATATTTTAAGTCTATAACTCTATTAACATATTCATAAGTTTATTACTTCTTTGTACAAATGAATCTAATTCTCCTGGCTTTAATTCTTTATTAGAAAGTAAAGCTAAATCAGCTATTTGATTACATATAAGTGCTACTTTATCTTTCTTTTCTTCATCATCTTTAAGAGAAACTAATTTTTTGATAATCGGGCTGTTTTCATTTATTACAAGAGTCTTTTCTTCCTCAAAGCTCATTCCTAAATCCATTCCAGCAAATCTTGACTGCATTTCTGCCATTCTAATAGATTGTTCAGATACTAAAATCATAGCTGGAGTTTCTTCGTTTTTTAATCCCTCTACAGAATAATTTTTCACTCTTTCTCCGACAGCTTCTTTAAATAACCCTTCTATCTTAGCTATCTCTTCTTTATTTTCTTCACTATCTTTATTTTCATTTTTGTCTTTTAATACATCAGAAAGGTCTGCATCTATTCTGTTGAATTTAACACCATTTTCTTTGTATTCCATAAATGAAATAAAATGAGTATCTATTGATGAATTTAATACCACAGCATTTAGGTCATATTCCTTAAATAATTTTATATATTGTGATTGTTGCTCTTTATCACTTACATAGAATACTTTATTTTCATGTTTTTCTTTACATTTTTCTAAATAATCTTGAAGTGTTATATACTCATCATCAATAGTTTTAAATAATATACATTCTTTCACTTTTTCATAGAAGCTCTCATCTTTTAAACAACCATATTTAATGAATATTTGTATATCATCCCAAAACTTGTTGTATTCTTCCCTTTGATTTTTACAAAGAGATTTTAACTTATCTGCTACTTTTTTAATTATATGTTTAGAAATTTTACTTACATCTCTATCATTTTGTAAGAAGCTTCTTGATACATTTAGTGGTAAATCTGGGCAATCTATTACACCTTTTAATAAAAGTAAAAACTCTGGTATAACTTCTTTTATGTTGTCAGCTACAAAGACCTGATTGTTATATAATTTTACTTTTCCTTCTGTCAATTCAAATTCATTTTTTAATTTAGGGAAATAAAGTATACCCTTTAAATTGAAAGGATAATCAACATTTAGATGTATCCAAAACAAAGGTTCATCAAATACATTGAATACTTTTCTATAAAACTCTTTATACTCATCATCAGTACAATCCTTTGGAGATTTAAGCCATAAAGGATTAGTATCATTTAATGGTTCAATTACCTTTGCATCTATAACTTCTTCTTCTTTTCCATCTTCTTTTTGCTTTTTAGCTTTTTCTTCATCTTCCTTAGCTTCTCTTTCTAATCTTTCAACATCTTCTAAATATATCTCTACTGGTAGGAAAGAACAGTATTTGTTTATTATTCCTCTTACAGTAAATTCATCTAAAAATTCCTTACTATCATCATCAATAAATAGTGTTATCGTAGTTCCTCTGTCATGTCTACTATCTGATTCAGATATTTCATATTCTGTACCACCTTCAGATATCCATCTTACAGGAGTTGCTCCTTCCATATATGAAAGTGTATCTATTTGTACTTTTTTAGACACCATAAATGCAGAATAAAATCCTAACCCAAAATGACCTATTATGTCATTTGACTCTTCCATTTTATCCTTATATTTATTAAAGAAATCTTCTGCACCTGAAAAGGCAACTTGGTTTATGTATTTTTTTATTTCTTCCTCAGTCATACCTATTCCATTATCAATAAATTTAAGTGTACCCTCACCTTTATTTACAGATACAGTAATTTTATAATCTGATGGATTATTTTCTGATATTTCTCCTAATGATATAAGTCTTTTGTGTTTACTTACTGCATCACATGCATTACTGATAAGCTCCCTTATAAATATGTCCTTATCAGAATATAACCATTTTTTAATTATAGGAAAAATATTTTCTGTATGAATTGAAATACTTCCTTTTTCAAACTCCATTTTTATCCCTCCTCATTTTATAATTACTATTTTAAATTTTTTAAAATAGTATGTCAATATATTATAAATAAATTATTTTAAAATAAAATAATTTATTTTTCTTAGTTATTTTTTTATTCCTCTTTTAAAATTTCCTTTACCTTTGAGTTATTATACATACTATTAGGAACCTTATTAGCTAGTTTTTTTAATGTCAATTTAGAGTTTTTTAAATCACCTTTATTATAATACATCATACCTAAATTATAATACGATTCATCAAAATAGGCATCTTCTTCTGAGTAATTTTCTACATACATTTTATAATATTCTTCAGCAGTATTATAGTCTTTTAATTTTTCACTAAGAATAGCTACTTGATAAGTTGCCTCTGATATATTGCCTTTATTTTCACCAGTATCTACTACCTCTTTATATAATTGTATAGACGACTTGGTTTTCTTTTCCTTCTTTAAATTATTCGCTTTAGACATCAATTCATCTTCTGTAAATAAATCAGTATTTTTATCACTTTCATTGTCTACAGTATTTTTTTCAGAATTTACATCTTCTTTGTCATTACCTCTATCATTATTATTTGCATTAGAAGTCTTATCCTTATTTTCTTTATCATTTAAGCTAGAATTTAATTTTTCTTCATTTTTAACACTAGTGTTTTCAGACATCTGATTTTTTAAATTATTCATCTTATAAGAGCTATATATATTTTGTCCTATTAATAATATACCTAATATTATTGCTAAATGTAGATATTTATTTTTTTTAATATTTTTTTTCTCATTAGAAGCTAAGTTTTTCTGTTTTTCTGTTATATTATCTTTCTTAACAACATCTTTAGTTCCATCAAATTTAGAGTGTTTAATATTTTTATGTGAAAATTCACTTTCATAAATATCTACGTCTGCATTACTTTTAATTTTTTTATTATATGTATCTAATATATTATTCTCTTGGTTTAATAAATGATTTTCTTTATCAATTCTTTTTAAAACTTCTAAACATTCATCAAATTTTATGTAATCTTCTTCTTTATCATAAATCAAAGCAAGTAACTCATAAGGCTCTATTAAGTCACTATATTGCTCAGTTATAAATTTAAAACCTTGTATAGCTTCTTTGTACATTCCTTTATTTATGAATCTTATAAGCTGATTATATTTTTCAAAGAAAATTAAAAACTCCTCAGATGTAAGCATATTTATATACTTTTCACACAGAGCAGTTTTTTCGCAAAGGGAACTCTTATAGAAACTTTCTACAGCCTCATCAAAATTACATTTTAGTAGGTTTACAAGACCTATAAGATTTAAAATATCTACATCATTTGGGCTTAAATCTCTTGCTTCTTTTAAAAAGTTTAATCCACTTGATATACAATTATTATTTATATTATCGATAGATTCATTATATAGAACACATGAGTCTTTTTTATTGAGTTTTAATATATCTTTCTTTACATCATTTAAGTTTAAAATAAATACCACCTCATGCCATAAGTATTAATTGATTTTGTTTCTAAACAAGAGATTTTACCATGTCCTCTTCACTTACTATACTTGTTACTTTTACACCAAAGTTTAAGTCTACCACTACCACTTTTCCATAAGCCAGTACTTTATTGTCTATTAGTATTTCTACATCTTGGTCTGCTAAAGTATCAAGTTCAATAAGAGAACCTTTATTTAGATTTAAAATATCTCTCAAACTCATCTTAGTTCTTCCTATAACTACAGATAACTCTAACTTAAGGTCAAGTATTCTATCTATATTATTTCTATTAGTTTCAGAAATTTCTAAAGCTAATTCATCATCTCCACTAATTTCTTTTTCAATTTTATCATTCAGTAACATTTTTGCTTCTTCATCTGAAATAAGATTACTATTATCCATAACTACACCTCTTTTTTGACAGCATCATTTATTTTCACACCCTTTTTACTTGATATAAATCCTGGTGTTGCTGTGTATGATTTTGAATTTTCTACATATACATCTATATAATCATTTATCTTTTTATTTGTTACTATTACATCTCCAACTTCTAGTTTAAGTAAATCCTCAACATTAATTGATACTTTACCTATCTCTGCAATAACTGATAATTCTATATTAGATACACTATCATAGATTTTCTTAGTGAATTCCTCTGAATTATCCCCTGCATCCATATCTAAAAATTCTACTACAGAAATATTTTCCAAAACGGCCTCTAAAGCATTGTATGGGAAACAAAGTGAAACATTACCAATATGCTTATTATCATTTAGCACTTTTAAATCTACAACACATACAGGTGCAGTTGGTGAACACAATTGTGGTAAATTAATATGTGTATGTGTATCTAACACTTGTATGTTTTCAAAGCCTTCAAATAAATGCATATTTCTTACTAAATCCTCCATAAGATGTAAAAGTAATTTCTTATCAAGTTCTGTAAGTTCTCTGTTAGTATCTATTGTAACTCCATTTCCTCCAGATGTTATATCAATCCACATATCAGCTACACTTCTATCTATTCTAAAAGAAAAGTTTTTCATAATAGGTTCCATCGAATTTTGTACTACTAAACACGAAGATGTCACTTTATCTAAAAAAGTTTGATAATTTACTTGGTCTATATTCTCAACCACCATACTAGAATTACACTTAAGTTCATAAACTATATAGTTTTTATATTTTTTACAGAATTCAGCTAATAAAAAATTTAAGCAAGTTAAATTTTCTCTTGAATAACTCTGAGGTTTGCCGAAATCATAATCTTTCATATCATACATGAATATTCCTCACCTTACATAATTATTTAGCTCTTAAATTATTAGCTATTTGCCACATTTCATCAGCTGTCTTTATTCCTTTTGAATTCATTTGAAATGCTCTTTGAGTAGCTATTAAATCAACAAATTCTTCTTGTAAAGAAACATTTGACCTTTCTCTGTAGCCTTGAACTATATCAACTTTTCCAACTTGTTTGACTTCTCCTGCATCAGTTGCAACAAATAGGCTATCTCCTTCAGATATAAAATTTTGAGTTCCTGTAGGCTCATACAAATTTATCGTTCCTATTTTTTTATTATCTACAAATAAATCTCCATTTCTTGAAACGGTTAAGTTTGTATCAGTTATATTTGTATTATTGTAGTTATAACCTGCATCAAATTGGACATCTAGTATATTTCCACTATCATCTACAATCTTACCTAAAGCATCTACATTAAATCCACCATTTCTTGTATATGCATATGTCCCATCATTTCTTATGACTCTAAAGAATCCTTCTCCATCTATTGCCAAATCACTTTTACTATTTGTTGGAGCTAATGCTCCTTGTTCATAATTTCTCATAGGAGCTGAGGCTTTAGAGCCAGTTCCAGTTGATATGTCTTTACCATTTGTCGGGTAAGATGGTCTATTTAGTACTTCATCTACTAAATCAGAATATTCCATATTTAGCTTTTTATATCCTGTGGAATCAGTATTTGCTATATTATTAGATATTATATCTAGTTTACTTTGATTTGCTGATAAAGCTGTTTTACTAGTATAAAACATTGTGTACATAAAAATTCACCTCCTATTATCTATCTTACTGAACCAATCTCGCTTGCTATTTTTGCTAATTTAGAATCCATAGCTTGAATTATCTTTTGATTTGCTTCATATTCTCTTGAAATTGTCATCATATTATTGATTTCAGATACCATATCTACATTAGATGACTCTATAGCATTTTGTATTGTATATGCATTATTTGCTTTTATAGCTCCTTCTCCAGAATACAGGTTATCGCCTTCTTTTTTTAGCTTATTATAGTCATTAAAATCTACCATATTAAATTTGTACATAGCATTTCCGTCCAGTGATATTGTATTATCATTTGCTACTTCAAATTTCTTATTTCCTACATTTATATGACCCACAGCACCAGTTACAGTATTTGTTCCAAGAACATAGTATCCTTCACTAGTTATAAGGTCTCCTTGATTATCTGTCCTAAAATTACCATTTCTAGTATAAAACTGATTCCCAGCTGCATCACTAACCAAAAAGAACCCCTTACCTTGAATAGCTACATCCATTTTATTATCAGTCTGCTTTATAGGACCTTGGTTAAAATTTGTAATAGTTTCATCCATGGAAATACCTGGACTTATTTCACCTATCTCTTGCTTTTGTTTAGTTCCATTTGCGTAGTTATTGTAAGCTTCTAATTTCAATGAATCAAAACTCTTGGTTAAAAGCTGTTTACTTTTATATCCATTAGTGTCCATATTGGCTAGGTTATTGACAACAACATTTTGCTTTTGTTGATTTGTTATCATAGCCGAAACTGCTGTATATAATCCTCTTATCACATTATGACCTCCTTTTTCGTAAATTGTTTAACAAGATTATTTATTCTAAAACTTTCATCTCACTTGAATATTTCATCCCTAATGCTCTGGCCTTTTTTTCTATCTCTGCTTTGCTCATATCATTATTACTAAAAAGCATTATACATAAAGTCGATATTAATATACCAATTCCTATTCCTAAAAGTACTTTTTTATCAAATAATAATATTCTTATATTTTGTAACAACTCTTTATTAATGACAGCTCACCCTTTCCAATATGTAGCATCTTGCATATTTCCACATCATCATAACCAGAATTTATAAGATGTTTCACTTTAAGAGATAGCTCATTTTCTTGTTTTATTTCCTGTCTTGATTCTATAAAGATACTGTCTTTTTTTTCTTCATTAGTTTTTATTAAGTTATAATTTTCATAAACTTTTATATGATTATTACTTCTTATTTCAGCAAGTACTTTATCTAAAAAGAATCTTCTTTTTTCTGCAACTATCAATCTATCATTTGCCTCATATTCCTGTTCAAATATTTTGTCAAAGTACCTGTTATCTTTGTTTTTCGATTCCTTATGTAAATTTGCTATTATAGTTACTATTATCAAAATAGACACTACTATTAATATAATTTGTATCATCACATCAATCACCATCTATATAGAATATTTAAGTTCTTTTATTTTGCTTCTCAAGTTTCTTATTGATTTTCTGTGGAGTTGTGAAACTCTTGATTCTGAAACACCTAGCACTTTTCCTATTTCCTTTAGATTTAAATCTTCATAATAGTACAGTGAAAGTATTAATTTTTCCTTTTCCTTTAAATTACAAATTGCTTGAGATAAAATTTCTAGTTTTTCTTCTTCCTCTATTACATTTGCTGGAATATCTTCATCTCTGTCACTTATTGTATCTTGTACAGTTTCATTTGTATCTTCAAAGATTACATGGTTTAATGATACAATATTTAGCATGTCTATATTATTTTCGATATCATAAAGTTCCTTTTCTGAAATATTTAATTCATTCGCAATTTCATATGAAGTTGGCTCTCTTAATAACTCAGCCTGCAATTTTTCTACTACTCTATTATATTTATTTACTTTAGTTAAATTATGCTTAGAGATTGGACTTTGATTTCTAATTTCATCTAATATAGCTGATTTTATTTTTATATAAGAGTAACTAGAAAATTTTGCTCCTTTTTCAACATCAAACTTATTTATTGCATCAATCAATCCAATAACTCCACTATTTACTAAATCTTGATATTCAAAGCCTTTCCCAGGTATAAAAAATTTTCTTGCTATACTCTTTACAAGAGGCATATTCTCTTTTATTAATTCTTCTCTATTCATTAACTACGCCTCCTTAGCTTTTAAATATACTAAACATTTTTCTTAGTAGACCCTTATTCTCATCAATATCTTCTCTTGACTGACTTACCATTCTCTTTGCTATAGATATAATACACTTTGAAGCGCTACTTGTAGGATATTCCAGAATAAATGGTATCTGCTTTTTTACACATATTCCTACTTTTTTATCATCTATTATATATCCATATAACTCTAAATTAAGATTTAAAAATTTGTCTACAACCATCTTTATTCTGTTGTATGTAGATTTTGCTTCTTCTAAATTTATTACCCTGTTGATTATTATGTTTGCACTTCTCTTTATCCCAAAATTACTTATGGCCTTTAGTAAGCTATATGCATCAGTTAATGATGTTGGTTCTGGAGTTGTTATTAAGAAAAATTCAGTACTACAATATATAAATGACAATAGACTTTTACTCATACCAGCACCTGTGTCAATTATTATAAAATCGACATCATGAATCTGTTCTATGCTATGTATAAACTTATTTCTTTGAGCTTCTGTAAAATCTTCTATATGATTAAGTGCAGAACCTCCAGAAATTATATTCACACCATATTTAGTACGTGAAATTATATCTTCTATATTTTTTTCTCCATTAATTACATCAATTATCGTACCTTTTACATTTACACCCATTATTATATCTATATTTGACATTCCTATATCTGCATCTAATATAAGAACTTTTTTATTAAGCCTAGTCAAACAGATAGACAAATTTGTAGCGAGATTACTCTTTCCAACACCACCTTTCCCAGAAGCTATTGTAATTATCTTAGGTGCATTCCCATTCTCCACTATAAATTCATCAAGTCCTCTTTTTTCTATTGCCATCTTTCTCAAGATTTGAGCTTGGTCAATCATATACTTTCAACTCCTAATAGTAATCTTATAATCTTATCTTCATTAGGTTTTATAATGTCATCAGGAACACTTTGCCCTATTGTAATATACGATATTGGTTTTTGTGCATAATTCACTATGTTAAAGATGGAACCATATGTGATTGTTTCATCCAGCTTTGTAATTATTAAGCTTTTAAAGTTCACATTTCTATATGAATCTATAATTGCTTTTGTATCATTTTCTCTTGTTGTGCAATTCAAAACTAAGTGTATATTATCAGTTTCAGCTTTATCTATGAGATTTTTGATTTCTAATATTTGCATAGAATTTTTATATCCTCTACCTGTAGTATCTATTAATACAACATCACAATCTTTCATCTCATCAAGTGCCAACTCCATCTCATCAGGGCTTATTACTCCTTTAAAAGGAATATTCATTATGTCAGTATATATCTTTAACTGCTCCACAGCGCCAATTCTATAGGTATCTATAGTTATTACACCTACTTTTTTATTTTCCTCAAATACTAATTTTGCGGCTAACTTTGCTATTGTAGTTGTCTTACCTACTCCTGGTGGTCCAACTAGAGCGATTTTCCCATTTATCGTTGGATTTTCTATTTTAATCTTTTTCTTTAGACTTTCCACTAAATTTTTACTTGTATCAATTCCATTGAACTTCATCTCTTGTAAGTCAGTTCTTATGGACTCTACAATTTCTTCATTTAACTCTAGATTTAGTAGGTTCTTACATATTTTATCTATATCATTGTCATTCTTATTATCAAACCCCATATTACTTATAATTGACTTTAATTGTTCTACCTCTCGTTTCAAGTCATTTTGTTCTACATTATCTCTCTTTTCCCATCCGACAGTTAATTCGATATCTCTCTTTGAAAAAATACCTCGTATTCCAGATTTTCTTACTTCTTTTTTATCTATTAATGTAATATTGTCACCCAATTCCATTTTGGCTAGATTCATAGCATCCTGAATTGTATTAGCTGTATACTTTTTCGTCATCATATATGCTCACCACACCTTCTGCTTTGATTTTAACATCATTAGGTATTTCATTTAATGATAGTACAGTCAAATTAGGATATACAATCTCAACTAGTTTTCTAAATGGTGCTCTTATCTTTGGTGATACTACTATTACTGGTATATTATGATTGAAATATACATTACCTATTACATCTTGTATACTCTCAAATATTTTGTTTGTGTTTTCTGGGTCAACAGCTGGATAAGTTCCATTTACAGACCTTTGTAAATTATTAGATACCAATTCCTCTGTTTCTGGAGATAATGTAGCCACTACAATTGACTTATCTTCATCCACCAAATTCGTACAAATACTTCTAGCTAAAGCTATTCTCACATATTCAGTAAGAAGCTCTATGTCTTTTGTGTTTCTGGACTGGTCTGCAAGTGTTTCAAGGATTGTAACCCTATCCTTTATATTTACTTTTTCTCTCAACAGATTTTTAAGTACTTTTTGAACTTCACCAAGTGTCATTAAGTCTGGTATCAACTCATCAACTACAGCACTATAATTTTCTCTTGCTGCATCTATAATAGTCTTAACTTCTTGTCTTCCCAGTAACTCATGTGCATTGGATTTTATTATATCTAGTAAATGGGTTATAAGTATTGTGGATGAATCTACAACTGTATAACCTTTTAACTCTGCATCTTCTACCTTATCACTTTCTATCCAAAGTGCCTCTATTCCAAAAGTAGGCTCAATTGTCTTTATTCCAAATATATTAAAACCTTGATTCATAGGGTCCATACATAAAACCATATTAGGCATTATCTCATATCCACCAACTACATTACCTTTTATCTTTATGTTATATTGGTTTGGATTTAGTTGTAAATTATCTCTTATTCTTATAGGTTGTACAACTATACCCATGTCTATGGCACATTGTCTTCTTATTGATGCTATTCTCTGAAGTAAATCTCCTCCTGCTGATTCATCAGCTAAAGATATTAAGCCATATCCAATTTCTACTTCTATAGCTTCTACATTTATTAAGTTTGTTACATCTTCTACTTCGTTTTTGTCTGGATTTACCATATCAGGTTTTTCAAAATCTAAATCTTCTAAGGTATCCTTCTTTTCTCTTCCTAAGAAGTAACCTGCTGCTATTGCACCTATTCCCAGTGAAAAAAACGCTGGCTTGGGTAATCCAGGCATCATACCAAGTATAATTAAAACACAACCAGTCATCATTACTGCTTTTGGTATTGCTGTTAATTGCTTACCTACTAAGTCACCAAAGTTTTCATCAGTCGAAGCTCTTGTTACGATTATACCAGCTGATGTGGATATTAGTAGAGCTGGTATCTGGCTTACAAGTCCATCACCTATAGTAAGTCTTACATAAGTCTGAGCTGCACCCATAAGAGTCATGTTTAGCATTACAGCTCCTATTACAATTCCTCCTATTATATTTATTGCTGTTACTATAAGACCTGCTATAGCATCTCCTTTTACAAACTTATTTGCACCATCCATAGAACCATAAAAATCAGCTTCTTGTTGGAGTTCTTTTCTTCTTTTTCTAGCAGTTTTGTCATCTATAACTCCTGCATTTAAATCTGCATCTATACTCATCTGCTTCCCTGGCATGGCATCTAACGTAAATCTAGCTGTTACTTCAGATACTCTTCCAGAACCATTAGTTATAACGACAAATTGAACAATTAATATAATTAGGAATATAATTATCCCTACTACGTAATTTCCACCTACAACAAAACTTCCAAATGCCTCTATAACTTCACCTGCGTATCCTTGAGTTAAAATTAATCTAGTTGATGAAAGATTTAATCCCAATCTAAATAGTGTTGTAACAAGTAACACTGTTGGAAATATAGATAAATCAAGTACATTTGTTGTAAATAATGTCATTAATAAAATTAGCACAGATAAACTTATGTTAATTGCCAGTAAAATATCTAATATAAATGTAGGTAATGGCACTATCATCATAAGAACAATTCCTACAACACCAAAAGCCACTATTACGTCCATATGTTCTTTTAGATTAAACTTATTCATTACTTATCCTACCTTTTTGGGACTTTGTATCTATTTTTGATTTTATATACTGCTACTAAGATCTCTGCAAAAGCTTGATACATGTCCTCTGGAATTTCTTGGTCTATTTCTACTTGCTTATATAACAACCTAGCAATGGGTTTATTTTCTATTATTGGGATGTCATTTCCCTTTGCGATTTCCCTTATTTTAAAAGCTAAATAATCTGCACCTTTTGCCACTACTACTGGAGCTTGGTCCTTCCCTTTTTCATATCTCACTGCTATAGATAAGTGAGTTGGATTGGTTACTATTACAGTAGCGCTTGGTACTGCTTGCATAGTCCTTTGAGATGAGATTTGTCTTTGTTTTTGTTTTATCTTAGCTTTTATTTCTGGGTCTCCTTCTGAGTTTTTATATTCATCTTTAACTTCTTGTTTTGTCATTCTTAGTTGTTTTTTATGACTATACCTTTGATAAAAATAATCTGCAACTGCTATAACTATCATAGCTATACAAATTTTACTTAATATGGAATATACTAAGTCTTTAACTGTATACATTAAAGTTGGTAAGTATATATTCCCTAGTTTTAAGATATCTAAATAATTATCTTGAAAAAATTTATATCCTATGTAAGCTAAGACAGATATAATTGCTGTATCCTTTATTAAAGTTGATAAACTTCTCATAGAAAACATGTTTTTGAATCCACTAATTGGATTTAATTTTGATAAATTTGGTTTTAAAGTTTCCCCAGTAAATAATATTCCCACTTGAAATAGGTTAGCTACTACACCTAAGACCAAAAATGGAATAGCTATTGGCAAAAATATCTTGAAAAAATCCATTAATCCTACTATAATTAAGTTTTCTAGGTTTGAATAATTTATGTTCATATAAAAATTCACGCTTAAAAAATGATTGAGTGAAGATTTAAGTGTGTCCACTACATATGAAAATAATGTAGGGACTAACAAAGTGAATGCAAATAAGGTCATTGCAACAGGTAATTCTCTACTTTTTGCTATATTACCTTTTTTTCTTTGTTCTCCCCTTTTCTTTGGAGTAGCGTCTTCTGTTTTGTCTGTTGAACCCATAAAAAACATAGGGGCTAGTGCAAAAGTTCCCTCATACATCTTTGGTATTTGACTCAATAAATGACTTATTTGGTTGACAATTAAAGGTATTGATATGATAAATAATGCTATACCAACCAATATTTTTAATGGCATACCAACTATCATTACGTTTAGTTGAGGTACACTTCTTGATATAAGACCTAATATAAAATCTGCCATAAGCAGACAAAGTACAATAGGTATTGCTATTTTAAACCCAGTTATAAAGCACTGCACAAATATGTTTATTATATAATCTATATTATTATCTACAAATGATTTCCCTATTGGAATTAACTCAAAACTATACCTTATACCTCGAATTAAAATATGGTGACCATCCATGCTAAAAAATATCATAATTGCTGTCCAGTTCATAAGATTATCAATTAGAGTTGTTTGAGTCATTGAGTTTGGGTCAAACATATTAATCATTGATAATCCCATCTGTTGGTCCATCATAGAACCTGCCATTCTGATACTGTAAAAACATAGATTCGTTATATATCCAAGAATAATCCCTGTTATAGTCTCATTTATACCATATAAAGTAAACATTACAATATTGTCTATATTTGTTACATATTCAATTTGCATAGTACTTGAAATCAATATTGATATAATGATTGCAAAGAGTGACTTAAATAAAGCAGGTGTACCAGCTGGAAATAGCATTCTCAATGTTCCAAAGAAGGCTACTATTCTAATAAATACAAAAATCATATGTATCCTACTTACTTAGTTATAAGAGACATCATATTGAATATCTCAGAAGTAAAACTAATAAGAGTATGTAACATCCAGCTTCCACCAATAGCTACTACCAAAAGAATTGCTATTAGTTTTGGTACAAATGTCAAAGTTTGCTCTTGGATTTGAGTTGTAGCTTGAAATACACTTATTAAAAGTCCAACTACAAGAGAAACAATGAGTACTGGAGCTGCAATCATAGCTCCTGTAAACATACCATTTTTAAGAACACTCATTATCATAAATTCACTCATATTATTTTTCTCCTATCCAAATCCCAATATCAATGTTTTTACTATCAAGTTCCATCCATCCACCATTACAAATAATAACAACTTAAATGGTAATGATATCATAACTGGAGGTAACATAAACATTCCCATAGACATTAAAACACTTGCTACAACAAGGTCTATTATCAAAAATGGTATGTATATTAAAAAACCTATTTGAAAAGCAGTTTTTAGTTCACTTATTGCAAAAGCTGGAACTACAACAGATAAGGGTATATTTTCACGAGTTAATTTTTTTTCTTTTAACCCTGCTTGTTCTACAAATAAATCTAAGTCAGTTTGTCTAGTTTGCTTTAGTAAAAACTCTTTAATAGGTACTTCTGCTTCTTTCATGGCTTTTTCCATAGTAATATCTTTTTTCATATATGGTTGTAATGCCTTTTCGTTTATTTCATTTAATACTGGTCTCATTATAAATATTGTCAATACTATCGCAAGCCCTACCAAAACTTGACTTGGAATTGCTTGTTGTGCTCCTAATGCTGATTTCAAAAATGATAAACTTATGACTATTCTAACAAAGCTTGTCATCATGAACATTACAAATGGTAAAAACATTAATGCCGTTAGAAATAAAAACAATTGCATTGAACTTGTATATGGTACGTCAGACAAAGGTAATTTTGATAATAGTTCCATTTACTTATCTTCCTTTTTTGTAAATTTTCCAATATATCTACTGAAATCATATTTTGCTTTGATTTTTTCCATTTTAAAATCTTGGATTTTAAAATTTCTCTCTTTAATGTCATCTTCTATTTTTGATATTTCTTCTTTGGTCAAATCTTTTATCTTATTCATACTAGCCGAAGAAGATGCAATAATACATCCTTCTTCACCTACTTTTAAAATTATTATGCTATTGTTTTTATTTATACTTACAATGTCTAGTATTTTTACATATTTGTCATTGTATTTTTTTAATAAAGTTCCCTGGCTAATTTTTAAAGATAAGACTATCAATATTAAAATTATTGGAATACATATTAATATCTTTAATAAATAAAGTATCATGTCTTACCATCCTTTTATTGTACTACTATATTTGTGAAATATATGCTTTGTATTACATTTCCACCTAAATTTGTATTTAAAGTATTTTTTATTTCATCTTTTATATTATTTAGGTTTTCAGCAGCAAAATCATCTGCTCTTTTTGCCATAAGGCAATTTATAATATTATCTCTAATTAAAGGTGTATTTTTTTCTATATCTTTATATGAAGCATCATAAGATACAGTTATTGACACCTTTAAATATCTTACACCTTCATCAGCTAGCTTCAATACCATTTCTTCTAAATCAAGATTTTCTGTCTTTATTTCATCTTTAGCTTTTCCTGTTGGAATAAACAAACCTATAATCTTATCAATTTGTCCACTTCCACCTTTACCTAATATAAAAAACCCTGCTCCTGCTGAGAAAACAATCAGTATCAAAATAATTAGAATAATTTTTTTATTTTTGAACAAAACTCTTCCTCCTAGTCGATAGTTATAAGTATATTAACTCTTCTATTTTCAGCTCTTCCCTTTGCTGTATCATTTGAAACTAAAGGTTGATACTCTCCACATCCTGTTGCTGAAAACAATTTAGGGTCCATGCCCTTTTCTTCTACAAAGTATCTTACAACACTTACTGCTCTACTAGAAGATAAATCCCAATTGGACTCATGTGTACTTGATTTTACAGGTACATTATCAGTATGACCTTCTATAACTATCTTATTTTTCATCATTTTTATCATGTCATATACTTTATTTAGAGTAGCTTTACTATCAACTTTTAACTCCGAACTCCCAGAGTCAAATAAGATTGAGTCATCTAACTCTAATAAAATCCCTCTACTATCATCCTTAACTGTTACACTATTTTGCAGGTTAGAATTATTAACCTTATCTTTTAAATCTTGTTCTAAATCTGACTTATCATTTTTATCCACTAAACCACTATCTATTGGAGACTTCGCACTTGTACTTGAACCTGTGTTAAACATACTTACTCCAGAAAACTGACCTTTTAATGCATTTGATATATTTTTAAATTTTTCAATATCTACAACTGATGTTGCATATAGCAATACGAAAAATGTAAGAATTAGAGTTATTGTGTCTGCATAAGTGGCCAACCATGCATCTGGATTTATCTCATCTTTTTTTTTATTTTTTCTACGCGCCATTACTCATTGCTCTTTCTGTATTTTTATTGGATTTCATAAACTGTAATTTTTCAGTTTTTGAAAGATACGTCGCTAAACGTTCCTCAACTACTATACTGCTTTCACCAGATTGTATGCTTATTATACCTTCCAGCATCATCTCTTTTATGTAAACTTCTTTTTCCGTTTTTTCATCTATGTTATATGCAATTGGATTTAAAGCAATATTTGCAAGTAGAGAACCATAAAATGTTGTAATTAACGCCTTTCCCATACCAGAAGCAATCAAATCTGGTGACGTAAGGTCAGATAGCATTTGTATAAGACCGATTAGAGTCCCCAACATTCCAAATGCAGGTGCAAATGTTCCCCAAGTTTTAAATATCTTTGAATATCTGTTATTTGTATCTTCAACAGAATCTATCTCTAATTCTAATATAGACCTTATTTCATTGACTTCCAGGCCATCAATACATAACTCTAATCCTTTTTTCATAAATGGGTCTTGTATTTTCATTACATCACTTTCTATTGACAAAAGACCTTCTCTTCTTGCTTTTTTTGAAAGTGCTTTAAATTGATTCAATAAGTCTAATCTTGATATACTCGTTGTTTTAAATGAGTATTGTAATGCATTTTTTATAAGTTTCATGTCATCAATAGTAAATGTAATCATCAACGCTCCAAATGACCCAAATACTGTTATTAATATTGATGAAAAATCAAAGAAACTTTTTAATCCTGAACTACTTCCTTTTACTGCTCCAAATAAAACTAATACTGTAGATAATATTAGTCCAATGAATGTCAGTGAATCTGTTTTTTTCATTACTTTTCGCTCCTAATATAACCTACATTTATTTTCCTTTTATACTTTATCACTTTATCTACTATCTCATCTACAGACTCTTTTACAAGATTCTTTTCTCCTGTTGTAAGTAATATTCTACTTTCTGGAACGGAGTCAATTCTTACTATAAGGTCTGAGTTTAATATGTAGCTTCTTCCGTTTAAGTCTGTTACTCTTATCATGCTATGTACCTACTATCTCTTAAGACTTATTATTTCTTGAAGTATCTCATCTGATGTAGATATTATTTTACTGTTTGCTTGGAAAGACCTACTTGCTATTATCATTTCTGTAAATTCTTCTGCTATGTCTACATTGGAAGCTTCTATTGCTCCTTGTATTATTGTTCCTGTAGCTCCTGCTATTTGTGGATCCCCTGAGTTTGCTGATGGCTTGTATAAGTTTCCTCCTTCTGCATCTAGTCCTGCTGGATTTTGAAATGCATATGTTTGTACTTTTTGAAGTTTTCCATCATTAGTTGCTATTGCAGGATTTGGTACTTTTCCTACTTCAGAATTGTCAGGAATATCATACACAAACTGAGTTCTTTGACCATCACTCAATAAAAATTCTACTGTTCCATCTTTTGATATATTGTACTCCAGTACATTTTGTACTGTACCATCTTTAGGACTTATACTTTGAAGAGGAATTACAATGGGTTCTTTTCCTTCTGCAGTAGCATTTTTAGTAAATTCACCAGTAGTAGCATTATATGTACCCTTATAAACCTCACCTTGTAACATATACCCATCTCCATTTACAAGTCTTCCACCTTTGACACCGTTCAGAGGTCCAGCTGTTGCTTTAAATCCTGTATCTAAGTTAAAAGAACCATCTCTTGTATACATAACTGTACCTTGCCTTACTACTGGAAGATACCCATCTCCATCTATCATTAAATCTGATGGTCTATTAGTTGGCTGTACATTTCCTTGTGTCATATCTTTATTTATACTTGATATCTTACTACCTACACCTACTTGTCCTAAGTTTGTTCCCCCTAATGCAGCTGTTGGAGCACTTGCATATAGTACAGTTTGATAAAATGAATCTGTTATTCTAGCTGAACTTTTCTTAAAAGCAGTAGTCCCAGCATTTGCTACATTGTTACCTATTACATCTAGTTTAGTTTGATTTGCTTTCATTCCACTTACACCTGAATACATCGCTTTTATCATGAATTTACCTCTTTTCTAATTTAATATTATTCTTGTTCAGGAGATTCTTGCTCTGGTGGGTTATTTTCTTCTCCTGAAGTTGTATCTACTTCTCCTATTTTAAGTAATTTTTCATATTTAACATCTACAGTTTTATCACTACCATCTACTTTCAGTTCTAAGTGTACCTCTCCATCTTTTATATATGTAGACTTTACTACACCTACAATGTTTTCATCTTCCTTCTCTTCTCCGGATACTTCTACTTCTTTACCAATTAATGACGTTGCCATACTCAAAGCAGAGTTTATTAGAGTAGAGTTACTTAAAGCTAAGAGTATATCTAGCTTGTCGTTCATAGCTGACATCTTTTCTAAAGTTGCAAACTGAGCTAATTGTGATACATACTCTGTTGGGTCTTGTGGATTCATTGGGTCTTGATTACCCATTTGTGCTACAAGTATTTTCATAAACAAGTCTTTATCAGCATCATCACCCTGTCCTATAATTGGAGTTCCATTATCTGTTACTGTCTGATTTCCTTTACTTCGAACTTGTTTATTAGCAATATCATTAATATTTCTTTCAAGTTGGCTCAAGTTATTTGACCTATAGTTTCCTTGAACCCCTGCTAAAGCTGTTGCCACTCCATACATACAGTATTTCCCCCTTATTAAGCTAATAAATCTACTCTATCATCATCAATATTTTCTTTAATTTCATCTTCTATGACCATATTGTTACGCTTATTATTTGTATTTTGCTTATTCATATTTTCTTGGTTATTTTGTCTATTCTGTTGTTCAAATGCTTTATCAAAAGTATCTGATGTACTTCTATTATCACTATGCATTTGCACAGATACATCTTTTATATTTACATTCGTAAGTTCAAGATGTTGCTTTAAATCTGTTATATTTTTATTTATAGAGTCAAATACGTCTTTATTAAAAACAGTCACAACAGCTTTCATACTTTCGTTATCTTTCAATAATTGTATGTTCATATCTCCCAATTCTTTTGGCCTTAATCTAATTGTTAATTCTTGGATGTCATTTGTTTTCATATGTTTAATAGCTTTGATAGAATCATCCATAACATTTGATTCTATATGTTTTAAGTCAACATTATCATTTTTAACTTTGTTTATATCCATGCTTTTATTTATTACTTGACCAAAGTTTCCACTTTTATTTCCATTAATACCTGCTAGTTTTTCCAAAATATCAGAGTTATCATCTCTTTTCTTATTTGAATTAAGGTTATCCATTCTATTACTATCAAAGTTGTATAAATCTATGCTTTTATTATCATCCTCTGTAGTTTTACTAATTACTTCAAAGTTTTCATTAACATTATTATCTAAAAACTCTCTTAACTTCATCATGTCTAAATTTTGCATATCATTAGAGTTATTCATGTCAGCCTTATTTAACTCTGCATTTTGCTTTACAATATTATTCAATATATTTTTATTAAGTTTAAGCTCTTGTTTCAATTCATCCGATATATTTAGTTTTTCCATACCATTCAATATAGAATTTATATCTTTATCTTTTTCAGTATTATTTTTTAAAAGATTCAATAATTGTTGTAAAATCTCATTATTCTTACTACAATCTTTTTCATATGTACTTTCATCCTCTAAGTGATTACTTTTATCTACATCTGAATGACACTCATTATCACTATCTTCTGATTTATTTGAACTGATATTTTGATCACTTGTTTCTTTTTTGTCTTTAACTTGTCCATTATCTGTTGCCTTATATAGATTATCCTCAAATTTATTATTTTTCACATCTTTATTCTTAGATGAACTCTTTTTATTCCCAATATCTTTAATAACATTATAAGAATCTGCTTGTATCTTCATACAATAATATCCTCACTTCCTACTCTTCTTATAGAACTTGTCTTTTTCTCAAATAACTCATGCTTGCAAACTCATCATTAGTTTTTTGTTCTTTTAAATTTTCTTCTTTATAATATTGACCATATTTTTTTTCTTTTAGTTTTTCTAATGATTTTCTTTCTATCTGCTTATCTATGAGTTGTTTTCTAGCCTTTTCAAGTTCATTTGTTGACTTGTCCAATTCCTCTGATAAATCTTTTATAGAGTTATTTAAAGCTAACAAATAGTTAATAGTTATTTTTTGATTTTGAATACTATCATTATTTTTACTTATTGAATACTTGTTATAATTACTTTCCAGGTTTTCTAAATTATTTTCTATATCTATTTTTTTTTGTTGAATCTTAGCAAATTCCATTTTTATCTTCTCTTCATCTTTCATTTTTAAGTCTAAAACCTTCTGTAATCTAAACTTAAAGTTCTTATCCAACTCTATCACAACCTATTCAAATATTTTTTTAATTATTTATTCAAATATTCTTTTCAAACTACTTATAGTTTCGTTAAAAGAACTCTTTTCATTTATCCCTTGTTTTAAAAAATTGATAATATGCTCATGATAATAGATTGCTTCATCTATTTTTTTATTGGTCCCTGAAGCATATGCACCTATATTTATCAAATCTTCTGCCTCCCTATATTCAGAGAGCATATCTCTTGCAAATGATGCTACTTTTATATCTTCTTTTGAAGCAATTTCATTCATAAGTCTACTTAAACTATTTAAAACATCTATAGAAGGATAATGATTCTTGTTAGCTAAATCTCTAGATAGAACTATATGACCATCAAGTATTCCTCTTGTAGTATCTGCTATTGGCTCATTAAAATCATCTCCATCAACTAATACTGTATAAAAAGCGGTTATAGAGCCTTTATCTGATGTCCCTGTTCTCTCCATGAGTTTTGGTAAAATTGCAAATACAGATGGTGTATATCCTTTTTGTGCTGGTGGCTCTCCTATGGCTATTCCTACTTCTCTTTGAGCCATAGCAAATCTAGTCACAGAATCCATCATAAGTATTACCTTTTTCCCTTGGTCTCTAAAGTATTCGGCTATTGCAGTGGCTGTAAGGGCACCTTTAAGTCTAACTAATGGTGCTTTATCTGATGTTGCGCATACAACAACAGATTTTTTCATTCCCTCTTCACCTAAGTCTTTATCAATAAAGTCTAATACTTCTCTTCCTCTTTCTCCAACAAGGGCAATTACATTTACATCTGCTTTTGCATTTCTAGCAATCATACCTAGCGTTGTACTCTTACCTACTCCACTTCCTGCAAATATTCCTATTCTCTGTCCTTCACCACAAGTAGTAAATGCGTCTATTGCTCTTACACCTGTTTCCATTATATTTCGTATCTTTTTTCTCTTCATTGGGTCAGGAGGTTCATTATTCAAGTTGTATCTATCTCCTAAAACAACTTCTGAGTTATCTATAGGATTTCCAAGACCATCAAGTACTTTACCTAGTAAATTATCACTACACATAACACTTAGAGGTATGCCCTTAGAAATAACTTTACAACCAGGTGATATTAATGTTAACTCTCCTAATGCCATTAATATTACTTCTTTATCTTTAAATCCTACTACCTCACAATTCACTGGCTTATTGACTTGATTATATATAACACATAACTCGCCAACAAAAGCTTTTATTCCTTCAACTTCTACAGTAAGTCCTATTATCTTTTTAACTCTACCTTCTGATATAGTGAGTTCTAAATTTTCTATTTTCTTATTTATTTTGTCAAAATCTATAGAGATATCAGTTTTATACATATTTTATTCACCAAGCAATTCTTCTTTTAGTTTTTCCATAGCACAATCAATACCAACTATTATTCTCCCATTTTCCTTTTGTATAATAGCATTTCCTTTATCTATACTATCATCTGCGATAACAAATACACTTGATTTTAATGATGTTTCTTCTTTAAATAATTCAAACTCTTTCTCTATATTGTCTTTATAGAAAGAATTACATCTTACTATGAATGAACTACTTCCTTCATAATCTTGAATAATTTGTTTTAACAAATCGCTCATAGAGTCTTCATCTTCAAAGCGATTTTTTAGCACAGAACTAGCCATATTAATAGCAAGTCTTATAATCTCTTTATTTTTTTCTTTTATGAACTCAGTCATTTTCTCATTAGCTTGTAATAAGATTAAATTTGCCTGATTTCTTATAGAATCTGCTTCATCTTTAGCTTTTTGGGTATACTCATTATACGACTCTTTATATCCATCCTCATATCCATTTTTCTGACCTTGACTATATCCTTTTTCATATGCTTGCTTTTCTATATTTTGTGCGTTTATTTTTGCTTCTTCCAATATCTCATTCTTTTTTATCTCAGCAGATTCTATAGCTTCTTTTATTACTTCATCTCTAAATCTACAATCATTATCCTCGTTTATATTTGATTCTCCCAATCTAGCTTTATCTATTATAGATAAGTCCAGCACTCCTTTATATGATGCTTTTTCACTCTTAATAATTTTATTATTCAACAAAGTCATCACCAAAATTCCTTACAATAGTTATGGCACCTTCTCTTTCAAGTTTCCTTACAATACTTACTATTTTTTGTTGAGCACCTTCAACCTGAGTAACCTTTATAACACCAACCATTTCCATTTCTTCTTTAAGTGCTTCTGCTGCTCTAGAAGATTGGTTTCTATATATAGCATCTGATATTTCATCATCCACACCTTTTAAAGCATATACTAAATCCTTCATAGTTACTTCTTTCAGTACTTTCTGTATGCTTATATCATCTAACTTGACAATATCTTCAAATACAAATATATTAGATTTAATTTGAGCTGCTAAGGCTGGGTCTTTTTCTTCAATAGTATTTAAAATATTCTTTTCTGTTTTTCTATCAGAATTAAGTAATATTTGAACTAATGTAGATATTCCTCCATAGTCTTTAAAATCTTCACCACTTATTGAATGTAATTTATCCTCTAATGAGCTTTCAATTACACTTATAACATCTGGAGATATTGAACCCATTGAACTTATTCTCATAGCTACTTCATTTTGTAAATCAAAATCTAAATAAGCTAAAACTTCTGCACCATTTTCAGGTTCCATATGTGCAAGTAAAATAGCTATAGTCTGTGCACTTTCATTTCTAAGTATTTCTAATATCTTCTTTACATCTAGTTTTATAATATGTTTAAAAGGTTTTGTACTTGTATCTATTGATATACCTTCAAGTAATTTACTTGCTTTGGCATTTCCCAGAGCATTACTTAACAATTCTTTGGCATATTCAAGCCCGCCTTCTATAACATAATCTTTCGCTTTATTTATTTCTACAAACTCTTTTAATATTTCTCTTCTTTCTTTTGAAGCTATTGAAGAAATATTTGCAATTTCCAAACCTATTTTTTGAACTTGTTTATCTGGTAGACTTTTTATTATATCACTAGCCACAGTTGGACCTAATGTCATTAACAGTACAGCGGCTTTTTTTAAACCTTCACCTTCTACCTTCTCTTTCTTATCATTTTCACTTATATCACTTAAATCAAACGCATTAACATTTGTAATTTCCGCGGACACTTTCTATCCCCCTTACTCGTTTAACCAAGTTTTTATTATCTCTGTGACTTGGTCTGGTTTTTCTTCTGCATACATTTTAACAGCTTCCTCTAATGTCAATTCTGGGTCATCCCCTAATAGAGGATTGTCTTTCTTATCAATAGAATTAGAATTAGTACTATAAACTTCATCTTCATAGTCCATATCTTCTTGTTCACTTCTCTTTTTATATATTAAGTATCCAATAACACCTACTGCAACAACTGCTACTACTCCAACAACCGCTTTTATTATATTGTTTTTGAATCCTTCTTTTTCAATATCTTCCATTTCTTGTTTAGCTTCTGCCTTACCTTTAGGGTCAAATACCATTGAAACAACGCTAAGAGTATCTCCTCTCGCTCCATCCATACCTATAGCATTATTAACAATATCTTCCACATCAGCTTGAACACCTTTAGCTATTTTTCCATCTATAGCAACAGAAGCTGTCAGTCTTTTAAGTTCTCCAGGCGCAACTATAGTGTGAGTTTCAATCTTACCTGTTTCATATTCAAAACTCTCATCCAAACTATCTTCTGTATTAGTACCATTTTTATTTCCTTGGTTATTCATATTAGCATCTACACCTTGGACATTATTTGTCGAAGATTTAGATGAATTTTTTGACCTTGTTTCCTTTATAGCAACTTTATCAGGGTCAATTTTTATTTCAGTTTTTTCAGCTGTATCAAAACTCAAATCAGCATTTACTGTAGCTTTTACTTTTCCTGTACCAAATATTGGTTCTAACATATCTAAAATAGATTTTTCTAATTGTTTATTCAGCGCCTGCTCAGATGCCTTATTTTTTTCAATACTAATAGCACCATTTATCGGTTGATTGTTTTCATCAACTTCTTCATCATCTAAGATGCCTTCAGATAATAAGTTCATTTTGTTATCAATAACTTGAACATTTTTCTCTGGTATATTTGTAACACTTCCTGATACAAGTGCCATAACAGATTTTATTTGATTTTTCTCTAAAGTAGTTCCTGGCTTTAGCATCAAATAAACTGCTGCACTTCCTGGAACAGCTTCCTTCTCAAATACAGAAGACTCACCAAATGTTATATGTACTCTAGTATCTTCCACCTGAGGAAAACTCTTGATTGTTTTTTCTATTTCTCCTTGTATCATTCGTTGCTTCTTAATTTGAAACTCTTCATCAGTAAGACCTATTGATGAACTATCATCCATAAGTGCAAATCCTTTAGAACCACTTGTCAAACTTGGAGCTAACTCTAATCTCAACTTATCAACTTCTGTTCTAGGAACATAAATTGTACTTCCTTTTACCTTGGTATCTATCTTTCTAGACTCTAATTCTGCTGATATATCTGCAGCATCTTGAACATCTAGTTCTGAAAATAAGACTGCATACTTATTTTTGCTTGCAGATATTGCTGTAAATACTAGTGCTAAACATATAGCAACAATCCCTATACCTAATGCTATCTTAGTTCCCTTTTTTAGAGAACTTATTTTTGTCCTAGATTTAGCAACTTGCTCCTTAATCTTATTTTTAAAACTGGCTATCATTGATTATTACTCCTGTTCAAAAGGCTAAATTTGTACTTTATTCATTTCTTGATATGCATCATGAATCTTATTTCTAACTTCTATTAAATATTGCATAGATAGTTGTGCTTCTTGACCTTTTAACATAACTTCATGCATAGAAACATCTTCGCCTTTTATAAATTTTTCTTTCATATTATCTGCTGTAACTTGCTGAAAATTGACTTTATCTATAGTATCCATTATTACATCTTCGAAATTCTTTTTTTCTTCTTTATTATTAAAATTTAATGGTTTTGTTTCTCCAATTAAATTATCTAACTTTGCACCTTGCATTAAATTGTTAATTTGTGTAATTGGCATAATTTATCCCTACTTTCCTATTTCCAGTGCTTTTGATATCATAGACTTCTGAGCATTTAATGTATCTATATTAGACTCATATGCTCGTGAAGCTGTTATTAAATCTGTCATTTCAACCAATATATTTACATTTGGATATTCTACATATCCATTTGGCTTTGCATCTGGATGAGATGGGTCATATACTTCTTTAAGAGGTGATTTATCATCTTCAACAGATGTGACTTTTACTCCTAGCATACCTAATTTGTTATCATAATTTTCTTCAAAGGAAACAATTTTTCTTCTGTATGCTTCCCCATTTGGACCTCTTGTAGCGTTTATGTTAGCTACATTAGATGATATGATATCCATTTTCAAGCTTTCTGCTGTTAAACCACTAGCAGAGATCTCCATTCCACTGAACACACTCATCTTCTAATTACCTCCCACTTATTATTGATTTGGTCATTGCTATTTTACCATTTGCAAAACCTATCAAAGCATTGTATTGTAACGTTGTCATTGCTTGATTTACTTTTTCTTCTTCTATATCCACATTATTTCCATCCACTCTTAAACCTTTAGAATTATCTGTTTTTTCTTCTATTTTTGGCATGGCATCATTTAATGTTTCTTCAAAGGTTACGTAATGTTTTTTGTAGCCTTCAGTATTTATATTTGCTATATTATTCGCTATTGCCTGACTTCTTAGATTAGTTGCATCTAATCCCATTTTTATAATGTCATATGTATTCATACTCACTCCTCCTCAAAATATATTTATCTACTATATTTAGTGATTAAAGTTGAAGTTGCTATATTACAAAAAATGACTTCTTTACCCATCTAAATTTATTACATTTCTATTATATTCAATATAACGCTTTATTTTTTAGTAATAAAACAAATCTTTTTTTAATTAACCTCAATGAAAATAAAAAAAAATTTTAATATGTATTTAAATATTTCTACGTAAAGTTGCTCTTTTTTGTAAAATAGCAACTTTTCTAGATAGTCTATTTTTATTTTTACTTATACTTGGTAAAATATGTTATAATTTATATTTCCTACTGTAATAAAGTGAACTTTAGCAACAAAATGACTGCCAAAAAGGCAGTCATTTTCGACTAATTCTACATATACAGTATACTTAGGATTCTTTTTGGCAACTGGCTGACATAGTTCGTACATACAAACCTTAGCCCCTATAGCTTTGCGTCACTAGATTTATCTAGTTTTGCCTATTTAGTTTTAATTTAAGTATACAATAAATAACAATTTTTTTAAATATTTTTTTTATGTATACTTAAACATTTTATTTTAAAAACTTAGTTATTATTAATTATACAGATTATAAATACTATATTCTACAATTTTATAATAAATTATCTGAAAATATTTTTATTTTAGAAAAATATAAGACAAATCTCATCTTTATTGTATATATTTCAATTTTATTTATATAATATATCAATATCTAAAAATATTAATTAACGAATCTTAAATAAACTATACATAAAAAATTTATTTATGGTATTATTATAATTCATTTAATATTCATTTATAATTTTAATTACATAGCTAACTTCTTCATCTTTCATACCAACAAATAAAGGTATACTAACAACTTTATTCGAATAATTCTCAGCTATATTAAAACTTCCCTTTTTATATCCCAAATAAGAATATGCTTCAGATAAATGGGGTGGTATAGGATAATGTATTATAGACTCTATACCATTTTTCTTTAAGTATTTCATAAATGTCTCTCGTTTTTCAACTTGTAAAACAAATAAATGCCATACATGTGTACAGTTCTTTTCTATTTTTGGAAGTATAACTTTTGAATTGTTAATTTCATTAAGATATCTATGTACGATTTTTGACTTTTCATTTTCAATTTCATTAAGATATTTAAGTTTTACTCTTAACAAACCTGCCTGAATTTCATCCAATCTTGAATTATATCCAACAAATTTATTATGATATCTCTTTTCTGAACCATAATTTCTAAACACTTTCACTTTATCAGCTATTTCTTTATTACTCGTTACTATAGCACCTGCATCTCCAAATGCACCTAAATTTTTACTTGGATAAAAGCTAAAACATCCTACATCTCCAAATGTCCCTGTCATTTTTCCATCATATTTAGCTCCATGAGATTGAGCACAATCTTCAATTAAATACAAATTATATTTTTCACACAATTCTTGTATCTCTTTCATTTTACTTGCCTGACCATATAAATGTACTACTAATATAGCTTTTGTCTTACTATTTATCTTTTTTTCTATCTTAGATGAGTCTATATTATAATACTCGTTAGGTTCTACAAATACTGGTTTAGCTCCATTTATACTTATTCCCATGACACTAGCAATATATGTATTTGATTGCACTATTACTTCATCGCCTTTACCTATCCCTAATGCTCTAAATGCAATTATCAGTGAATCTAAACCACTAGCTAAACCTACACAATATTTGCTACCTACATATCTAGCAAATTCTTCTTCAAAGTACTTTACTTCATTTCCAAGGATATAATATCCACTTTCCATTACATCCATAACCTTCTTTTCATATTCTTCTTTATGGATCTTAAATTGTTCTAATAAATTATTAAACTTAACTAACATAAAGTTACATCCTTATCTATCTATTATCTATGTGGCTATGCTAAATTCATTTAATTAATAAGATATCTGTATGCATAGTAACTAGATAATATCTATGTATTTTAAAAACTCTTCATAATCTCTGATATAATCATCTTCATTATAGTATTCAGAAGCTATTGAAATTAAAACAGTTTTCTCATCAAAATCAAACATTTCATGCCATACCCCTGGTCCTATATACAGTCCCACATCATTTCTATTTAGAACAATGGTTGTATCTCTCACACCATCAAAACATCTTATCTTAACACTTCCATTTAGGCAAACTAACACTTGCTCTAAAGTTTTATGAGCATGAAAACCTCTCCTTACACGATGTGGTACATCATATATGTAATACACTCTCTTTATATCAAAAGGTATAGCCTTATTTGATTCTAATGCAATTAAACTTCCTACGTACTCACTTCCAATAGATTCAAACTTAATTAAATTGTACTTTTCCATAAATGTCCCTACCCTGTTTATAATAACTTTTTAATAAGATATTACTTCATATTTTAATTTACAATAAATTCTCGTTAATAAAAAATATACTACATCCAATATTTGTCCTTTGGCTCTTTTAAGTCTATCTCCTCACAATTTAGAGTTTCACATAATTCATAGATTTTACTTGCAAATAATATATCATGTATTGATAGGCCTATATTGTAAGACACTATTCTCTCGTCATCAAGTTCTCTTCCTTGTGCTTGTTTACTTAAAACATCATGAAATTCACATGAATACTTGTATTTATCTATATTTTCCAGATGTTTCAAATGATTATAATCGTCTAAATATACTTTATCAAATAAATAATCTACATTTCCAAAGCCCATAACATGTACAGGTAATAGTAAAGCACCTTTTTTAAACCATTCAAATTCTGAAAGGTATTCATCTGTATATGTAACAGTTGAAATTACCACATCTGAATCCATAATGAGTTCTTTATGTGTATCACATATCTTAAAACTAAACTGGTCATTATCCTTATATTTTTGTACAAACGACTGTGCTTGGTCTTTATATCTAAGCAACTTTATATTTATATTCATATTTTTAAGGGTATACAAAAGCATATTCATTATAGAAGAAGCAGTTACTCCTAACCCCATAATAGCAATAGTATTAAAGTCTTTTTTAGCAAAAGTATCAATCGCGAGAGCAGCCACAGCAGCAGTCCTAAAGGCTGTAATATAATTACCATCTAAAATAGCCTTTAGCTTAGCATTCTTCATATCATATAGAAATATATCTGAATTTAAACTTGGATTTCTTCCTGGTAATCTTGTAACCATTTTTATTCCACCAATCATATGATTATGATTTAAAGATGGCATTATATTGTAAAATACATGCCCTTGTTCTACCATACTTATTTTTGGTGGTAATTGACAATCTTTTTTTGTTAAAAATGATTCTTTTATCCACTCATATCCTTGCTTCTGAGATATATTCAATGACATAATTTGTTCATGAGTTATTAACTTCATATCTACCATGCTCCCTTATTTAAAAATTTTCTATCATATTCTCATTATTCTCATCAAGTATTTCTATCATTTCATGAATATATTTCTTCTTTATATTTGCATCAAATATATTATTTGCTATTCCATAAATTCTTCCACAATCCTGTCTCTCATCCTCATATAATCCTATTGTATCTCCGTCTTTTACTAGTAATAGAAATTGAGTTACATAATCTAATTTTTCTATTTTATCTATATTATTTATCGTCTTTATTGTTCCAGGCCTTATGTATATTGGTAATGCGTATGCACACTTTGATAAATGCATATTATATTTTTTTATTTCATTAAAATCTATGTCATTATTCACACTAAAATTTGCAAATAGCCTTCCTATATCTAAATCTGTTATCTGTGAAATTGCTAAATAATCACATCCTCCAGGTAATCTTGGCATAACTTCAGATACCTTTATTCCATCTTCCCCCACTAGCATCTGAACATAAAGAGGTCCATTCTTTATATTAAAAGCCTCTGTTATCTTTTGATATATCGATTTTATTTCTTCTTCATACTGAAAACAATACTTTGATGGATATAGTAATCTGTCTGGCTTTCCAGCTCTCCCTACATGTATATTTACAAGTTCTCTATCTCCGATATAAAATACATGTGACTCTCCATTGTAGACCCAAGCTAGTCCTTGTATTTCCTCACTTTCATAAAATTCTTCAATTATTACTTTTCCATCTTGTGAAATTTCCCTAGAATATTTAAATTTTTCTATTAATTCCTCTATATTTGATACAAAATATACACCTCTTGAACCATAACCATCAACAGGTTTTATTACAAGCGGAAAATTTAACCCTTGTATTTTTTCTAAATCTTTTAAACTTTCAAGAATACAATAATCAGTTGTAGGTATTCCATTGTTTTTAAAATATTTTTTCATAACAGCCTTATTAGTTACAGACTCAAGTTGATTGCAAGAAATCACACATGGTAAATTTAATTCATTTGCAATATAAACATATGGTTTCATTAAAGAATCTGTAAATCCAGTCAAAATTCCATCTATCTTTTTATCTATGGCTATATTTTTTATTTTATCAAAATCAAATACATCAACATCTATTGCTTCATCACAAACTTTTTTTGCAGGAGTATCAATTCTATTATCACAAACAATTGTGTATATTCCTTCTTTTTTAGCTGACATAACAATATTCTCAAAATACTTAATTGAGCCTAAAATCATTAATCTTTTCATATACAAACCTTCTTTATAAGTTAATTACTTTTATGTAAAATTATAATACTAGATATTTACTATATTCTATAAACTCTATAAATCATAATTATCACTTATTTATACTTTTATAGTATGTTCTGTTACAGATTGCACTCGATCCAAAACCTTCTTTAAATGTAGCTAGACCTTCATCTAAATATTTTCCTCTATTTAGAGTGCTAATTCCAAAAGAAAGATACTTAAAATTTCTCTCTAAGGCATTTTTTATTAGATTATAGTATAAAAATATCATTGGATAATATTTATTATACTTTGAGTTTGATGCTAGATATTGAGTATGATAAACTCTTTCTTGAAAGTTAAATACCATACTTCCACAAATCATAATGTCATCAATATATACTGCATAAAATTCCACAATATCTCTTAATCTATTATTTTTAAACTCCAAAAGTTCTTCTATTGAATGTATTACTTTAGCTCCTTTACTATCTAAACAATTAGAAAGTAAATCAAAAAAATATACTATATCTTTATCACCATGTAGTCTTTTAAAGGTAAGATTGTTCTTCAAAGAATATTTAAAATATCTTCTTTTACTATATCTAAAATTGGCTAATATATCTTCTTTATACTTATTCAACTCTAAAAACATATTTAGTTCATCATAAAACATGTAATTATTCTTAAATAGAAAATACTCTAGTAATGAAGTATCTTCCTTACAAAATATTCTTGATGTATTTTTTAAATATACTTTATTAAAATTTTGTTCTTGTAAATACATTTCTAACTCATTTGTAATGGCATTTACATGCCTAATATCATTAAAACCACTTCTTATTATAATGCCCCCAAAGGTGCTTCCTAAATGAGAAAAAAATATTTTTTCACCATTTTCATAAATTTCACATGCAGGCACAACTGCGAGTATTTCTTCACCTTTATATATTACTAATGAGTGGTCAGAGAATTTTCCCTCTTTATGATAATTAAGGAAATTTCTAGTTTGCAGAAATGTACCATTTATAGATTTATTTTCTACAAAATAATCCCAGTTCTTTTCACAACTTTTTTCAAATTTATTAATATGAATATTGTTCATTTTATCACCTATAACATTTTTTTATTTTCTACCATATAACCATATAAAGCTACAAAAAATTGATAATCTTCGATTTCATCATTTTTATGTAAATCATACTTAACTTTATGATAATTAGCCTCACTGTATATTTTGTCTATATAGTTTTTTATTTCAACACAATGTTTATTCATAACAAAATGTTTTATTTCTAATTGTTTTTCTTTTAGATCATTCCTATCAAATTCATTAGCATTGTATCTTTTTATCATATCTACAACCTCTTTGATATTGTTATAATCAAATTTATCTATAAAATCCCACATATTTGTGAAAATTGGTGAAACTTCATTTTTAAATTTAACAGGAATTAAACCATATAAAATTGCATCTAATTTTGAAGTATGGCTTCCTACCATAAAAGATTCTAAATATATGTCTGAAATTCTGTAGAAATCATCTATATTCTTCGCAGTCCCAAAGCATAGAATTCTATTATTTGTAACATTACTTAGAGTTTTCCAATAGATATTATCTGTATCAACTCCTACAACAATAATAATTGTATTATCTGTATTTTCAATTAATGTCTTAGCAATCTTAAAGTAATTAATATCATTTACACTATTGTATTTTCTTTCACTAGCAATAGTTAATATTATTGTCACATCATCATCCAAATTATATTGCTTTCTAATTTTAGATTTTGAAAAAACTTCTTTTTCTATTAATGGAATTGGCAATATTTCAGATTTATCTACACCTCTTTTATTCAAAGTAATTGATTGACTAACTTCGCTAAAATCAATAACAATATCTGCAGTACTTGCTCCTAACCAAAAAGTACTATCATAATGATTAACATGTAAAATGGGTATTTTTCCATCAATTCCAAAAGCAACAACTGGTATTGTATCCCACATATGAACATATAAAACAACTATATCAGCCCAATCATAGGCTATTGTTCTTAAAGCCATAGCTCTTTTTAAATAATCATCTGAGACTGAATCCAAAGATATAATTTCACCACCACTCTCATCTGTTGCTTTTAATAACCAATCTGGCAATGTCTCTGATTGCCATGTAGTTATAATTGAATGAACAGAATCTTTGTCACTTTCAATCCAATTTTTAACTACTCTTGTATGACCTCCTGTTGAATACCCCTCACTTAAAACATGTAATACCTTTCTTCTTTTTAAATCTTTTTTCGTAAATAACTTTATATTTTCTACATCAGGTAAATTATTGGCACATTCTAACAATGCTCTTTCGCATTTTTCACAAGAATACAAACCAGTATGATTAAAAACAGAAAAACGAGCAATTTTAGAAACAATGTCTAAAACAGCATTATAGTTCTTTAATTTTAATTGTTGCTCAATTCCTTCTTTTAAACACTCTGTTACATACTTGTTTTTATTAAGTATAGTACAGGCCTTATCTTTATCAAATTCATAAAAATCTTCTCTTTCTAAATCAAGTTTTATGTACTCTTTTACAAATTTTAGTCTATATTCATCATAGCCATTACTTATATTTGCTATCCCAGAGTCATGCATGCACCAAGGTTTATCTTGTTTTGGTACAATAACCTTGTAGTTATTTTGCTTAAATTCCATACTTTGTGACAAATCATAAAAATGCCATCCATCAAATTTATCTTCTCTCCATAATATATCATACTGAGTAATCATAATTAATCCATCTATAGCCATGACTGTATCAAAATCTCCTTCAAAGCTATTAAATTCATAAATATCCATTCTACCTGTATGACTATCATATACTTTCCCCACTTTATTATTAGAATCCCACCAAACTCCACTTACAGGTATGTCTTTCACTCCAGCTACACCAATCATTCCTACATCAATATTTTTATTAAATATATCTAAAATATCATATATAAAGTTTTTATTAATTATAAATGTATCTTGATGTAAATATACCTTATATTTAGCATCTACTTCTCTCATAGCTTTATTATAAGCAGATGAAATTGAATTAGCTCCTCTCAAAGCAATTGTTTCTATACTAAAATCTTTTGGAATATCTAGACTATTTATATATACAAGACATTCCTCATAAAGTCTTTCATCATTTACACAGGTTATAAAACATAGCTTTTCATTATTCATATTTCTTTCTTCCTTCAATAAAATAAAGTATATCTTGTATATCACTTTCACTCTGTACTTTCTCACTACTATTCTTAATTAAGTCATAAGCAATTTCAAATTCTTTTAAATCACACAATACAGTAGTTATATTGTATATTGTGTCAATGTTATCTCTATCTATATTTAAAGCCATCATAAACATACTTATGCTAAAATCACCCAGACCTCTATTAAATGCCTCAGCACCCAATCTATTTAGTATAGTTGTCTTATTTATTGAAAACATATCAACTAAATATTCAATATCATCAATAAAACATTGTTCAGTTATATTATAATTATCAAATATATAACTTAAATTATCATCCACATCTAACTCATTATCAATTCTCATTAAAGCATATTTTAAATTAACCATACTAACGCTAGAATATCTTCTAGTATCTACACAGTTAGAAGCTTTTACTATATATTGATAACACTCATATTGTTCTCTCATATCTTTATGGCTTTCTTTACACATTGTATCGATGAATCTATTGTCATCCTCTGAAAGCCTCATTCTAGTAGCACTAATACTATCTATTATGTAATTACTATCATTAAACATTCTTATTATCTCATTTAATGTAAAAAATCTTAAGTGAGTCCTATCCAAAATTCCTGAATCAGTATATGTAAAATTACCTTGTACAAGGTTTCTTAAAACGGACACATGCATAATATTTGGTATACTTGATATCAAATGACCATCCTTCTTTAGATATCTCTTTAGGTCATTGACTATCTTCCATGGATTAACTAAATGTTCAAGTACATCTCCCAATATTATATAATCGAAGAAATTTTTATTATAATCTAATTGTACTTTTTCTATGTCTGCTATCAGTACCTCTCCAGTGTTTTTTGCTAATTTACCTGCTGATTCACTTATTTCTATTCCATATATGGATGAATTTTTATATATATTTTTTATTTCTAAAAGAGTAGCTCCTAAACCACAACCTATTTCTAAAACATTGATATTTTTCTCTACATTACAATCTATTTCAGAAATTAAGTCAGTTCGTATCATTCCACTGTATTCTGGATTAAAGCCCCATTTAGTCTCAAATTTTCTTCTATTAATATCCATTATATCTGTGTATTTATTACGATTTTCTTTAAAAGATACACTTCCAAAATGGTGTATAAAAGTATCCTGGCATAATAATAATTTGTATCCTTCTTCTAACATTCTAAAAGATAAATCATCATCTTCAAAATTTCCAGGTGTAAATAGCTCATCTAAAACACCTACATTATCTACTACAGATTTCTTTATTAACATACAGAAACCAACTAATTTAACTCTATATTTCCATGAATTGATGTTAGATTTATTTATTTTTTGTGCAAATATAAACATATCCTCAATTGATTTGTAATCCACATCAATTTGTTGATAATATGAGCATGCATTTGTTATTGGACCCACAGCTCCTATATTATCTTGTGACCATAAAGCTTTATTCAAATTATAAAGCCAATTAGGAGTAACTATTACATCATTATTTAATAATAATATGTTTTCACCCTTAGCTAACTCAATACCTTGGTTGCACCCTTTTGGAAACCCTAAGTTTTTATTATTATATACAGATTTTATATCTGATTGTTCCTTTAGCCAATCCACTGTTTCATCTGAAGAGTTATTATCAATTATTATTATTTCATATTTATTTTTTGGCGTAAATTTTCTAATACTTTCAATGCATAATTTGGTATATTCTATTTGATTATATGTCAATATTATTATACTGGTAAATTTTATATCTTCATTTGCAAACGTATATTGCCAATCTTTTATTATATTTTTAGATTCTTCATTAACGGTTATTGGTATGCTCATTCTCTAAGTCTCCTATTTTTAAATTTATTTTAAACTTTTTAGGTATTCTATATTATATATAGTATCCTCATTTTCTACATCTAATGATAACGCCTTTTTTAACATAAAATCAGCTTTCTCAAGTTTATTTTCAAACATATATAAAATCCCTTTTATATTTAAAATTTTGACATCATCTACAAATGTTTTTGAATAGTCTTCTACCAATAATTTTGCATCATTTATTTTGCCATTTTCAATCATATTTTCTATACTAATAATAAATCTATCTTTTAATTCTTTAAATTCTTGACTTTCTTTTATATTTTCTTCTAATTCATTTATAAGTATTTTTATTATTTTGTTATAAAAAGGATATTCATTTAGTAATTTACTCATATTATTTATATATTCTAATTTTTCATTAGTATCATTTATTTTGTTCTTAGTATCAAGTAGATTCTTAAATTCTATAGTAAATTTATCTAAATCATTACACACAAACTTTATTAATTCAAAATCACTTAGATTACTATATATGTATTTTATATATTTATAAGAGTACATTATATAAATATAAAAAATATCCTTATACTTTTCATCACTTAAACTAATATTTTCTAAAACTACTTTCGATATAACTTTATATACTCTTATCTTTTCTATTTCTGATGTGTTTGGACGACTAATTATGTACTTATATAATTCTAAATTAAAACTTCTTTCCAATGCTAAAAGATATTTTAGATATTTCTCTATCCAAACATATTCCATATCATAAAAAATATCTAGTAAATCAATTTTTTCTTCAAAAGCTATTTTTATAATACATGCATAAATTATTTCTTTCTCTTCATTTAGTATTTCTTTGCATGTATCTACAGATACATGTTTATTTATTCTTATCTGATTTAAAAGTCCATAATTACCTTCAATATCACAAAAGCTTTTATATACAGCCTCTTTTTCATCATCTTTTATATTATTTATAAATTCTTCTATATTTCTATAAAAACTATTTCTTTCAACTTTAGAATTTGGAATTTCCTTATAATAGTTTTTTATATCTTCAAATCTATTCAATTTATATAAGGACATAAATAAGCTAAAATACACATTTTTCTTTTTTTCTATATCTTCAATATTATCATATTCTGAAATCACTAAATCATATTTTTCAAGCTTATAATAGACCTTTATCAATGTAATAATAGCCTCATCTCTAAGCCCTACAGTATCAGTATCTGAAAATAAGCTATTTGCTTGTGTACTTATTTCATAATTATCTAACAGATAAATATATCTCTTGTACGAATCTATACTATTCTCGTATTTACCTAAATCAACTTGTGCTCGTGCAACATAATAATATATATCAATATTATTCATATCTTTCTTGATATACTTTAAACATAATTTTTCACATTTCTTATGTTTTCCTAAGTATAAATATGTTTTTACAAGGCTTGTTATCAAGTAACCAGGTGCCGATTCTAGTTTAGAGTATAATTCATAAGACTTCTCAAGATAATCTAAAGCCTCTTGATATTTTCCTAATATAATAAAATTTTTCCCTAATTGGTAATTTATATATGGAGATCTCTCATCCTCTTTTAACTCTTCAAACAATAATTTTTCATTTCTTTTTACTTTATTTAACCTTATTTCTTCATCTTCAAACAAATATCCATAATGTTCAAAGTCAGCAATATTATTAAATATAGGATTTTTGTACATTGGTTGTTCATGAACTTTCCCATGGTATTTAAAATCAACATTCTTGAAAAGTCTAAGTACTGAACAATATCCATATGATTTTTTATCATATGAATAAAGATTTTTTAATTGTATAGATGCAGAATTAAATTTTTTATCAAGTCCATCTTTAAAAAATCTTACAATAGTTGAAGAATCAATTAGTATTTCATCTGCATCTAATATAAGTAGCCATTCACCCTTGGCATATGATATTGATATGTTTCTCATACTAGAAAAATCATTATTCCAATTATGAACATATACCTTCTCTGTGTATTTTCTAGATATTTTTATAGTGTCATCTGTAGAACCTGTATCGACTATTATAAGTTCACTGTCTATAGAGTTTCTTAATGTGGTTAATGATTTTAAAGTTTTTTCAAGTATCTTCTCTTCATTTTTGACAATCATGACTATACTAAGTAACATATATATTTTCCTTTCAAAGCTATATTTTCTAAAAAAGAAAAGAGTAAAGCAAAGCCCTACTCTTCTTCTCTATCCAATATACAAAATTATTTTATCCTAATAATTGTAAAACTCCTTGTGGCTGTTGATTAGCTTGAGCAAGCATTGATTGTGATGCTTGAACTAATATATTCATTTTAGATAAGTTAACCATTTCTGAAGCTACATCTGTATCTCTTATTCTTGATTCAGCAGCTGTAACATTTTCTAAAGTATTACTCAAGTTAGTTTGAGTTGACTCTAGTCTATTTTGTTGTGCCCCTAATTTTGCTCTTGATGTATTTAATTCTTTAAGAGCTGCATCTAAGCTAGATACCATTTGTTTAGCTGCCTCAGTTCCTGAAGTTCCATCTACATTCATACTTGCTATTGTAGAACTAGTTATTCCAGCTGAACTCATTATACTTGCAGTGTTTACTAGTGCAACTTTTATTTCATTGTTATTATAAGATGTACCTGCAACATTTGTTCCATAGTTAGCTCCAACTTGTAATCTTACCTCTGTAGAACTTCCATCAAGTAGTTTCTTACCATTAAACTCTGTTGAACTTGATATTCTTTCAACTTCATCTTTTAGTTGTGATAACTCATTAGCTATTTTTTCTCTTTCTTCAGCATTATTAGTTTCATTTGAAGATTGTACTGATAAAGTTCTCATTCTTTGTAGTATGTTTCCAGTCTCTTCTAATGCACCCTCTGCTGTTTGTACAACAGATATACCATCTTGAACGTTTCTTCCTGCTTGGTCTAAACCTTTTATTTGAGCTCTCATTTTCTCAGATATTGCAAGTCCAGCAGCATCATCAGCAGCTCTCTTTATTCTAACCCCAGAAGATAACTTCTCCATAGACTTACTTTGCGCATTTACGTTTCTTCCCATTTGATTATTTGCTACCAAAGCACTTACATTTGTATTAACTCTCATTATTTTACCCTCCTTAGTATAGTTGACATCCTTGTCATTTCTACTTTTAACCTTTATATTAATTCTTCAATTATATCATCGGACAAGTTAACCTATAACTTTATACTTTTTTATTAAAAATATTTACTTTTTCTCTATTTAAGCTATAATACATTGTGTTTACTTGTTTAGTAAGCTTGTACTCATGTAACTCTTTTTTTACTTCTGACAATTGTTCTTGTAAAGAATTTCTTATTCTATCATCAATTTCAATTAATTCCATATCATTATAAAACTGTATAAAGTCATTTTTATCCACTTCACTTATACTATTTATAATATTTTGTCTCTCATTTAATCTATTACTTATATTTTTATACTCCTCTTTTTCAATCAAGGTTATAATTTGTAAAGATATATCTTTATATAAGTTTATTTTTTCTTCTAATTTATCCATAACTAATTACCTTGTGCTTGTGAGAAATAGTTCATTTGGGAAGAATATTGATTTAATAAAGACTCCAAAGCTGAATATTTAGCATAAAGTCTTTTCTCTTTATCATTCATTTTTTCAACTAGTCTGTTTATATTTTTTTCTTGCTCTGCAATTTGTTTTGAATACACATTTTCACTGGCAGAAGAAGTCTTTTCTATACCTGATTTTTTAACAAATTTAGAAAATGAACTTCCTGAATAATCATATACGATATCTTTCAGTTTTTCAAACATTCCCTTATCATCATAATTTGAAGAATATCCAGCTAAAGTTTTGTACACCTTGTCACTATCATCTATAAGTGCTTTTGAAAAAGCATCTGCATTAAATGATATTTGACCTTTTTTATTATAATTCTCATGTTCATTGATACCTAATTTACTTAATACAGAAATATTTTTCCCATCTCCAAAAAATGCAGATTGAATCTCTTCAACAAAAGCTCTTAATTCATCATCGTTTCTAAGTATACCTTCTTTAGCCTTTTTTTCCCATTTTTCTATTTCTTCAGTTGTCATATCTTCTTTTTGGTCATCTGTAAGAGGTGGATAATCTTTTGGCTTTTTAGTAGTAACTAGTCCATAAACCTTATCCATCAACTTATTATAGTCATCTACAAATGCCTTCATATTTTTAGTAGCTTCTTCAGTATCAGTAACAGAAACTAGTTTAGCATTTCCTTTTGAATTTACATTGTAATCAATATTATCTATTTTAAATGAGTTCTGTTCTTTACTTATATGTGTTACTCTTCCTTGTTCATCAGTTACATCAGCTTCTAGATTTTTTCCATGTACCACTGCAAATTTACTTCCACTAGTATCAGTTCCAAATGTAATACCATTATCAGTAGCAATTTGCTGAGCTAAATTATCATTTCCAGTTACTTTTAAATCAAGATCTGATGACGAACCAGTCTGTTTTCTCGAAATAATCAATTCACCTGTCATCTCGCTATAAGAAGCCTTTATATCGCTATCTGCACAAAGTGAATTTATCTTACTTACAATAGTACTTGTAGTATCTTGTTCAGATATTGGTACATTTACACCACCTATAGTTAAAGAACTAGCTCCACTAGCATTTGGTGGGAATTGTTGAACAATAGGGTCACTTGAGTTTAACTTAATAGTCACTTTTGCTGGTTCAGCCATTTGAGAAACTGCAAATTGATAATTTATTTTCTCTGCACCAGCTGACCCTTTTGCTACTATAATGCTTTCATCAGAGCTAGTTATTCTTGTAGCAGAGTATGCATTTTTACTTACTATACTGTTAGGAGATTCTATACTTAAATACTTATCATAAAGATCCTTTGATTCCTGTATAATATTTCTATATATTTCTTGTTTCCATTTAACTATTTGTTGATCCTGTTTCGCTTTATCAACTTTTTCCTTATCTCTTGTCATACTAGCTTCTATTATACCTTCCATATCAAAATTTCCTGAAAGGCCTGTAACTCTTATAGGACTTATACTTGACATATATTTATCCCCCCATCCATAATTATACTTCTAATTTACTAT
Organism: Clostridioides sp. ES-S-0190-01; assembly: GCF_020658275.1. Taxonomy (NCBI): domain Bacteria; kingdom Bacillati; phylum Bacillota; class Clostridia; order Peptostreptococcales; family Peptostreptococcaceae; genus Clostridioides; species Clostridioides sp. ES-S-0190-01. The sequence continues at coordinate 80,710 of NZ_JACVWA010000044.1, forward strand.
AAACTTCATGCCATGTATCTCTAATCTGTTCTACTATTGGCAATATCTCATCAATTATTTTAATCTCCTTATTTACATCAGCTCTTATTAATTCAGCTTTTATAAACTCATAAACCTTATACATATCTTTTGCCCATTGTCCTGCATTTTGGTCTAATGTAGTCATTAATTCTGTAAATATATTTTGAACTCTCACAAGTTCACTATGTGCTTTCAAATAATCCTTATTTAAAAGTGCTACTCTTGATATATTAGTATATTCTACTGTAGCATCTACAAGCATTAATAGTAGTTCTTCTTTTGATAACTCATTTAGTTTATCTAAATTTAAATTCATTATTTATACCTACTTCTTTCTTCTTTGCTTTTTTTATCAGCTTCATGCCATGTATCTTTAATTTGCTCTATTACAGGTAACACATTATCTATTATCTGAATGTCTTTTCTAATATTGGCTCTTGAAAGTTCATATCTTACAAAATCATAAACTTTGTACATATCTTTTGCCCATTGTCCTGCATTTTGGTCCAATGTAACCATTAATTCTGTAAATATATCCTGTACTCTTATAAGCTCTCTATGTGCTCTTTGTGTATTTTTATCTACAATAGCTCCTCTGGCTATTTTTGTATATTTTACTGCCCCATCAACAAGCATAAGCAACAATTGTTCCTTTGATGCCATAAAAACAGCATTTTGCTTATAAGAACTATAAGGGTTTTCTCCATACATATATTACTTCCTCCAAGAATTTTATTTTAATGATTTTAAAATTTTTATATTTTTATTTGTAGCCTTTATATTTTCACTCTTTACTTTCTCATATATTTCTTTTCTTAGTATATTTATATTGTTAGGAGCTGATATGGCTAGTTTGACATTATTTCCATCTACTCCTACAACTTTGACCTCTATGTTCTCTCCTATAAGTACTGCTTCATCTTTTTTCCTTGAAATGACTAGCATCCACCATCACCTCTCAGTAATGGATGCCTTATTGAATATTTCTCATCCTGTAAAATTATTTGCATTCCAAAATTATTTCTTACATTTATTACTATAGGAGCTTTCATGTTCACAGTTGATTCTTCAAGCGTCTGTCCAAGAGTGATTATGTTCAATAACATAATATCATTTGGAGATTTCACTTCTAGTTTTTCAATTGTATCCTGATTTAGGACTATCTCATATTCTTTAATAATTTCAAATGGGGATACAACAATAAATCCGATACAATCTTCCTTGGTAGAATTAAACTCTTTTAAAATATCATTATCTTCTATATCTAAAAGCTTGTATTCTCTTAAATTTTCAAATCCTAGTATCCCTTTTTTTAATGTAACCTTCATCATATCTGCGTTATTTTACTATATGTAATCTAATATAGATACATTAAATAACTTTCCTCCTGTTTGTAGTGAAGCTTGATAAGTTAATTCTGCTGCCTTTAATTGAACAAGTTTTTCTCCATAATCTATTTCTTCATTTTGTGACAGAATATCCTTTAACTGTATCAAACTATCATTATTTTTTTCCTTCATAGCCTCTACTGTATTTGCTTTTGTACCATATATAGACCTAACATTCACTGTATTTTCTATTAGTTGTTCCATGTCACCTAAACAAGTTGTTGTCAGCTCTTTTATAGCATCCGCATCTGGATTTGCTAATTTTTTTGATATATTATTTAACTCTTTAAAGGGGTCAGCCTGTGTTGGGTCAAATCCAAGACTACTCAATTTAACGTTATAATCTACACTTATCCCTTGAGCTATATCCATACTCAAAGAGTCATTTAATTTATTAAGATTTAGACTAGAATTAAACTTTAAACTCACTGAACCGTCAGCATTATCTATACATTCAACAGGTGGTACACCTGTATTTGAGCCTGAAAATATGTACTTTCCTTCATGTGTTGCATTTAAAGCATTTGCAATTTCTTTCATTTTTTCATTAGTTTCATTACTAAGAGTCTTTAGTTCATCATCTGAATATGCACCATCACCACTTGCCACCAAAGTTTTCTTTATATCTGATAATAGTTTTCCAAGCTGATCTAATGCGGTATCAGTAGTTTCTAACCAATCTCCTGTATCTTTACAATTCTCAACATAAGTCTCCATAGTTTTTATTTCACTTTTTGAGTTCAATATTTTTATTGCTTTATATGGATTATCGGATAGTTTGTTTATTTCTTTTGTTGTATTAACTTGTCTATTAACCTTATCTAATCTTTGTAGATTATCTTGTAGCGAGTTTAGATAACTGCTAGACATCATACCTGTACTAACTCTCATTATAAATTCCCCCTTCTATTAAATTATTCCATTTATTACAACATCCAATAGTTGCACAGCCGTGGACATAACTTTTGCACTGGCTTGATATGAACGTTGTACTTTTATAAGCTCTGTCATTTCTTCATCTAAGGATACTCCTGAAACACTCATTCGAGAGCTATCAATATTATTTATAATTTTACGTTGATTCACTTCATCTTGATTTACTTTTTTAGAATCTAAACCTACTGATTCTGCAAAAGCTTTATAGTGGTCACTTATTGTACTTACTTTTCCACCAACTACCCCAATATCTATTTTTTCATCCTTTAATTTAGCAATCTTTGAAGCCTCATCAGCAGTAAGCTTTAATTCATTTGGATTACTCTTTATAGCTGGATTTACCTTTATGATATCTTCACCAGCTACATTTGAAGTTACAAAAAAATCTCTTACTGTTATTCCAGCAGATGTATTATAAACATCATTTATCTGTTTAGCTAATCCATCAGATACATCTTTTAAATCGCTTTTATATGTATCAATCTTACCATGCATTTCAAACAGCCCTTGTAAAGTTCCTGATACACCTGTTTTCCAAGTTCCATCTGGATTTTTTAATTCATTAAGTTCTAATTTACCATCTGCAAGCATATTTTTAACATCACCATTTTCAAGGTCTAATTTAAAACTTAAGTCATCTAATATTCTATCTCTTTCATCAAGTAAATCATTTGGAGTAGAACCTGAGCCAGATATAACATCAATAGATTTATTCAAATCTTCAAGACTTTTTAACATATCATTTATCTGTTTTATTTCAGAGTTTATATTATCATCTATATCTCCTTTTAACTTATCAAGCTTCTTATAACTTTCACTTATTAAAGTTGCTAAATTTGATGCATTTTCTACCACGAGACTTTTTTTACTGTCACTATTTATATCTTTTGCTAATGATTCCCATCCTTTAAAAAAGTCATCTATACCTGCAGATATTCCATAATCCGATGGTTCATTTATTATAGTTTCTATAGTATTATAATAGTCATACTTTGAAACTGTCTTACCATATTTATGGGCTTCTGCTCTAAATTGATAATCATAAAAACTATTTCTAGCTCTTGTTACATCTGTTACATGTACACCTGTACCTAATTGACCTCTCCCAATTGCATTGTTCAAGCTAGGCATATACATAGGGCTATTTGTGGCAAATTCTGTTCTTTGCCTAGAATAACCTTCCGTATCTAGATTACTTATATTATGAGAAATCGTCTGTATTGCTTTTTGATGTGCATTCATTCCTGAATTGGCTGTATTTAAAATGGAAAATAATCCTGCCATATTTTTCCTCCTAATATCTATTTTCTAATATTTCCATAAGAATTATAAGTTGTAGTTTGTTTGTCCATTGGTTTTATAAAATTAATCATCTTTTTTGTAAAGATAAGTTCTTTCTTTATTAGAGAATCATTTGACTCTTGTTGATTTTTAGCCAAAGCAATAATGTTCTTTAAATCTGTATATATTTCTTTTAGATATTCATCATTACTATTTTCAACAACTTCACTCATTGAAATATCTTCATTAAAAAGTTGTCTTCTCTTTATCTCTATAGATGCAAGTTCCCTACTAATATCTTCTAATTTAGGATTTAACCTATTTAAATTTTCTATATCTTTTGCAACTATATAGTCAAATTGCTCTTTTAATAATTCCATCATATTACTAAGTATCTTTTTTTCTTCATATATTATAACTTTTAAGTCTGTAATCATGACTTTATCCTCGCATATCCTCTATCATTTTTTTCGCAATTTCTTCTGGTTTTATTTTGTAAGTTCCATTTTCCAATGCATTTTTTATTTCATCGATTTTTTTATTTCTAATAGTCTCATCACTCATATTTGATACACTTGCCATTTCCTTTGCAAATTTAGATAGCTCTATCTTGTCTGTTTTACTAGTTTTTTGAACTTCTTCCACTTTTTTTACACCTGATGTATTCTTTAAATAATTATTTATTACAATATTTGAACTTACATTTTTAATATCCATATTTTCACCTCCAAAATTACATACTTATAATTTAGTTATCGCTCAAAAAATAAAAACATTTATATGATTCAAACATATTTTAAATTTTTTATAAAAATATCCCCTTAGCTAAACTCATACAGAACAGCTTAAAGGGATACTATTTAAAATGCTAATTTATATCTGAATCTTCTATTTTAGATAATCTTACAGATAATTTCTCATTTGTAATAATGCTTTCTCCATAAGCAAACAATCTATCATTTGCATATATATCTAATTTTTCATCCACATTCTTATTTAGTTTTATTATAGAACCTTCTTTTAATTCTAATATATTTTTTATTGTTTCTGTTGTATTTCCTATAGAAACAGCTACATTTACTTTTGCATTAAAAACATTTTGATTTTCTTCTATAACGCCAGTCTTTTCTTCTATTAGTTGCCCAAAATTCAATTCATATATATCCTCTTTTTTGCTATTCATAAAACTTTTCTCCTTGTATAACCTTATCTATACATATCTATCAACAAGCCTTGTATCATATCAACAGTAGAAACAATATCTATGTTTTCTTTTTCTTCACTAAGTAATTTACTAGTCATATCCTCAAGTTTATCATCAACAATCTTTACATTCTTATAGTATTGATGCTCCCAAAAACTGCTATTTTTATCAAGTGAATACATATTATCTACAACAGATTTTAGGTATTCTTTTACTGCATTTTTGTATATACTAATATCACCATAGTTTTGAGTAAGTACAAGCCTTTCCCCCGCCTTTTTTACACTTTCCAGATTTCGTTTTATATCTTCCATTGAAGAAGATTGTTTTACAGAGTTTAAGTTATCAGAAAATTTATTATTCTCTTTTAGTTTTTTAACCTCTATATTTCTACTTGGACTTATGTTTAGCTTATCTATATTTATACCCATAATAAAGCCTACCCTCTATAATATTTCATAACCTTAGGAATATAATTTTGTGTTTCTTTTGGCATTTTATACAGGTCAGAAATTGATTCTACCCCTCTGCTTTTCATCCTTCCAGGACCACCATTATATGCCATCAATCCCATTTCTATGCTCCCTCCAAACATATCAATGTATTCCTTAATGTGTCTAGTTCCAGCATCTATATTCTGTTCTATATTAAAAGGGTCTGTAACACCCAAATCTTTGCAATTTTCCGGCATAAGTTGCATAAGACCCTTCGCACCAGCAGAAGATACAGTATTTGGATTAAAATCTGATTCAACTTTAATTATTGCTTTTATAAGGTTCGCATCCACATTATATTTTTTTGATGCTTGCTCTACAGCACTTTCAATTCTTGACTTTAAATTTTTATCTTTTGTATCAACATCTATAAACCTACTAGATGTATTATTTACTGCATTATCAAGCTCGTTAAATAAATTTTCAGAATTAGACAATAAATTATATCCATTAGAAGTCTGTTGATTATTTTGTGACAATGCTTTTAACAATGTCATCATAACCATGTCAAATCCAGATGAATTATTATATGTACAGTTACACTGATTTGTAGTGTTGCTACCAGATAATTGAGTTAATGCCAATATATTAATTAATGAACTTATCTCATTCAATATAAAACTCCCCTTTCTAAATTTTATAAACTTCAAAATTAAACTGATAGAACAGATTTCCACCAATATTCATGCTCTATATACCATTTAACTGTTTCTTTTATACCTGAATCAAAATCATATTTTGCCTTCCAACCTAACTCATTCTCTATTTTAGATGGGTCGATAGCATATCTTAAGTCATGACCAGGTCTATCATTTACATAGGATATTAAATCCTCAGATTTACCTAAAATATTTAATATAGTTTTTACTACTTCTATATTACTTCTTTCATTATGACCACCTATATTATAAACCTCACCAATTTTTCCTTTATGTATTATTAAATCTACAGCAGTACAATGGTCGTATACATGTAACCAGTCTCTTATATTTTCTCCATTTCCATACACTGGCAATTGTTTGTCTTCAAAAGCATTTAAAATCATAAGCGGTATCAATTTTTCAGGAAAATGATATGGCCCATAATTATTTGAACATCTAGATATAGTTGTTGGAAGTCCATATGTCCTATAGTAAGAGTTAACCAATAAATCTGCTGCTGTTTTAGACGCTGAATAAGGGGAACTTGGATTAATAGCTGATTTCTCTGTAAAGAATAAATCCCTTCTATCAATTGGTAAATCACCATAGACTTCATCTGTAGAAACCTGATGATATCTTTTTATCCCATATTTTCTACATGCATCTAAAAGTACTTGTGTTCCTATAATATTTGTTTGTATAAATAATTGTGGATTTTCAACTGACCTATCTACATGAGATTCTGCCGCAAAGTTAACAACTATATCAAACTTTTCCTCTTCAAATAATTTATAGACATGCTCTCTATCTGAAATATCTCCTCTAACAAATTTATAATTGGGCTTATCTTGTACTTCTTTTAATGTTTCCAAATTACCAGCATAAGTCAATAAATCTAGATTAACAATAGAATAATTTAGATACTTATTAAGCATATAATGTACAAAATTACTTCCAATAAATCCTGCTCCTCCAGTTATCAGTATTTTTTTCATATTTTTCTCCTAAATATTAATTCTAATAAATTTTATTAACGTTCTATACAGATATCTTTAAAACTTTTTTGTTTTTTGTCCTTTACTGATAAGAATATTTCTTCAATTCCTTCTAAAGGCCAATCAATCGATACTTGCTTATCATTCCACATAAAACCACTCTCAAATTCTGGATAATAATAATTTGTACACTTATAACTAAATACAGCTTTTTCTGATAAAACTAAAAATCCATGTGCAAATCCTTCTGGAATATAAAATTGCTTTTTATTTTTATCAGACAGTATTACTCCTTCCCACTCTCCAAATGTTTGTGAATCTTTCCTTAAGTCAACTGCAACATCGAAAACTTCTCCCTCTGTAACTCTAACTAATTTTCCTTGAGGATATCTATTTTGAAAATGCATTCCCCTTAATACGCCTTTCCTTGAGCTAGATTCATTATCTTGAACAAAACACATATCAAGTCCAAACTCCATAAAATCTTTTTTATTATAACTCTCAAAAAAATATCCTCTATTATCATAAAACACATTTGGTTCGACTATATATAGCCCTTCTATTTTTGTCTTTATAAAATTGAATTTTACCATTACAATAAACTCCTTTATTGAAATAAAATTTATGATAAATTTTATTTCATATTACATATCTTCATTGGCTAGTTTTAATAGATACTGGCCATACTCAGTTTTTATCAGTGGTCTAGCTAGTTCAATTAACTTCTCTCTACTTATATATCCCTTTGTATATGCAATCTCTTCTAAACATGCTATATACAATCCCTGTCTTGTCTGAACTACTTCAACATAATTAGAAGCATCTAATAGCCCCTTATGTGTACCAGTATCCAACCAAGCCATACCTCTTCCTAAAAGTTCTACTTTTAGTTTTCCTCGTTTTAGATATTCATTATTTATTGAAGTTATTTCTAGTTCCCCTCTATCTGATGGTTCAACAATCTTTGCTATTTCTACAACATCATTGTCATAAAAGTATAACCCTGGTATAGCATAATTAGATTTAGGTATTTTAGGTTTTTCTTCTATTGATAAAACATTAAACTCTTCATCAAATTCCACAACACCAAAAGCATTTGGATTACTAACATGATATCCGAATATGGTTGCTCCAGTTCTTTTAACTGCATTCTCTAATCTTTCGCTAAATCCATACCCATAAAATATGTTATCACCTAATACAAGAGAAACACTATCACTTCCTATAAATTCTTCTCCTATTATAAATGCTTCTGCAATCCCATTTGGTTTTTCCTGAATTGCATATGCTATTTTAAGTCCCAATGAACTTCCATCTCCAAATAGTTCCTCAAAAGCTATTATATCTCTTGGTGTAGATATTATAAGTATTTCTTGTATCCCTGCCAACATAAGAACTGACATTGGATAATATATCATTGGCTTATCATATATTGGAAGTGTTTGTTTTGATATACATTTTGTTATAGGATATAGTCTTGTTCCAGACCCTCCTGCTAAAATAATTCCTTTCATATTTATTCCATCCTTAAATTTACTTTGTCATATAATGATTATCGGATAAATAAAAGAAATATTTATATTTTACGTAATATCTTATTTTATTTTTTATAAATAGAATATTTACCTTCTAATGATATCATATTCTTTTAAATACTCTTCTATAGACTCTTCCCATTTTCTAAATGAATTTAATCCAATTAATTTCAGCATAAAATTATCAAGTACAGAATATTGTGGTCTTTGAGTTTTACTCTTAAAATCTTTACTTTTAATTGGATTTACTTTTATATCTATATTTTTTAACTCAAATATCTTTTTAGCAAAATCATACCAACTACACTCACCTTCACATGTGGCATGATAAACTCCATAATTCTCTGTTTCCATAATATTTATTATAACCTTTGCTAAGTCTACTGTACTTGTTGGACTCCCAAACTGGTCATCAACGACATTAACTTCTTTATTTTGTTTAGAAAATTTTATCATAGTCTTTACAAAATTATTTCCATCACCATATAGCCATGCTGTTCTCAATATAAAGTACTTATGTGAGAATTGTTCCACAAATTTTTCTCCCATAAGTTTACTTTTTCCATAAATAGAATTAGGTTCAGTTTTATTATCTTCTTTATATGGATATTTAGAAATACCATTAAATACATAATCAGTTGATATGTGGACAAGTTTAGCATTCACTTTTTTTGATGCTATTGCTAAATTCCTAGCTCCTAAAGAATTTATTTTATATGAAGTTTCTATATTGTCTTCACATGCATCGACCTTTGTATATGCTGCACAGTTTATAATTACATCAGGTTTATTATATGTTATAAAGCTATCTACATTAGCTTGATTAGATATATCTAAATCATCTCTTGTTGTAGGTAATATATCATATTTTACTTGTTTTATACTTTGATTAATTGATTCTAATTGATTGACCAATTCTCTCCCTAATTGACCATTAGATCCTGTTATTAATATTTTCATTGATTGTTTTTACCCTCCAATAAATATTCAATTCCTCTTAATAATTAATTATAACATAGCTTATATTTTGACTTAGGTAGAATATATATTATTTTTATATAAATAAAAAAAGAGATGTAACATTAAATGATTATCATCACATTATTACATCCCTTTAAATCTAAATATATAAAATATATTGTAATTACCAATTAATTACCAGAATCCTATCTAAAATACTTAACTCCAGATTCAAATATCTTTTGATCTTTCTCACCTATGATATTCTTAAATACTTCCTCACCAATTCTCTCAGAATGTCCCATTTTACCAAACACTCTACCATCAGCACTAGTTATACCTTCAACAGCATAGAATGAACCATTTGGATTAAATTCAATATCATAAGTAGCTTCATTATTAAAATTAACATATTGAGTTGCTACTTGTCCATTAGCAATTAATTCTCTCATAACATCTTCACTAGCAACAAATTTACCTTCTCCATGAGAAATAGCTATATTGTGAATATCTTCAACATTAGTTTGAGCTAGCCAAGGAGATTTATTAGATGAAATTCTAGTTCTAGCAATCTTAGCTTGATGACGTCCAATATTATTGTAAGTAAGTGTTGGTGCACTTTCACTTGGAACTCTTATTTCTCCATATGGAACTAAACCTAACTTAATTAATACTTGGAATCCATTACAGATACCTAACATCAAACCATCTTTTTGAGTTAAAAACTCATTTATAGCTTCTTGAACTCTAGGGTTTCTAAATACAGTAGCTATAAATTTACCAGAACCATCTGGCTCATCACCAGCACTAAATCCTCCTGGTAACATTATTATTTGAGAAGATTTTATTTCATTCACTATTGTATCTATAGAATCTTCTATGTCTTTATAAGTTAAATTCTTAAATACTCTTATATTTGCATTAGCCCCTGCTCTTTCAAATGCTCTTGCAGAGTCATATTCACAGTTTGTTCCAGGGAATGCTGGTATAAATACTCTTGGAGTAGCTATACTTAATGATGATTTTTTAGCCTCTCCTTGTGATATATAGCTTATAGTCTCTATTTTTGACTTTACTTCTTCTGTTTTAGTTGGGAATATAGGCTCTAAAGTACTACAATGTGCTTTATATAATTCATCTAATGAAAGTTCTTCACCTTTAATGAATATACTAGCATCTTTAACTGTACTTCCAAGCACTATGTAATTATATCCATCTAACATGCTTAAATCATCATTTGCTAATTCAAGTACTATATCTCCATAACTAGCTTCAAATAATTTATCATCTGTATATACTTTTTCAGCTTCTTCATTAAACTTAAATCCTATTTTGTTACCAAAAGCCATTTTACTTATTGCTTCACCTACACCTGCAAATCCCAATGCATATGTTGATAAAACTTTATTTTCATGTATAAGTTCTCTTACTTTATCTAAGTTTTTCTTTAGTTCTTCAAAGTCTATAACATTATTTTCTGCTTTATTTACACATAACATTACTACTTTTGAATCTGCTTTTTTAAATTCTGGAGATACTACTTTTCTAGCATCTACTGTATCAACAGCAAATGAAACTAATGTTGGTGGAACTTCAATATCTTTAAATGTACCAGACATACTGTCTTTTCCACCTATAGCAGGTATTTCAAACTTACTTTGTGCATAAAATGCTCCTAAAAGTGCTGAGAATGGTTTGCCCCATTTTTCTGGATTGTTACCAAGTTTTTCAAAGTACTCTTGGAATGTAAGTCTTGTTGTACTGTAATTTCCTCCAATAGCAACTAATTTACATACAGATTCTACTACTGCATATAAAGCTCCATGGAATGGACTCCATTTCCCTACTTTTGGATTATATCCATAAGTCATTATTGTAGAAGTATTAGTTTCTCCACCAAGAACTGGTATCTTAGCAACCATACCTTGAGTTGGAGTAGCTTGATACTTTCCACCAAATGGCATAAGTACTGTATTTCCACCAATTGTATTATCAAACATCTCTACTAATCCTTTTTGAGAACAAACATTAAGGTCAGATAATACTTTTGTAAATTTGTCTTTCATACTTGCACACTTAACATCTTTTACTATTTCATTAGAGCTAAAGAATGTGTTTTCTTCATCTACTTTAGTAACATGGACATCAGTAGTTTGTTTCACTCCATTTGTATCTAAAAACTCTCTATTTATATCTACAATTGCTTTTCCATTCCAGAACATTCTTAAATATCCTGTGTCAGTTACTGTAGCTACATGTGTAGCTTCTAAGTTTTCTTCTACTGCTAATTGTATAAATTTATCTTTATTTTCTTTTTTTATAGCTACTGCCATACGCTCTTGTGATTCTGAAATTGAAAGTTCAGTTCCATCAAGCCCATCGTATTTTTTAGGCACTAAATCTAAGTTTATATCTAAACTATCAGCAATCTCACCTATAGCAACACAAACTCCTCCTGCTCCAAAGTCATTACATCTTTTTATCATTTGAGCAACTTCTTTATTTCTAAAGAATCTTTGTATTTTTCTTTCGTTAGGAGCATCACCTTTTTGGACTTCTGCACTACAAGTTAATATTGATTCTTCACTATGTTCTTTAGATGAACCAGTTGCACCTCCACAGCCATCTCTTCCTGTTTTTCCGCCAAGAAGAACTATTACATCTCCTGCTTCAGGTCTTTCTCTTACTACATTTTCTTTTGGTGCTGCTGCTATAACTGCACCTATTTCCATTCTTTTTGCAACAAAGTTTTCGTCATATACTTCTGCAACTTGTCCAGTTGTAAGACCTATTTGGTTCCCATATGAACTATATCCATGAGCTGCTTCTGTAGTTATTTTTCTTTGCATAAGCTTTCCAGGTAAAGTGTCCTCTAAAGTTGTTCTTGGGTCAGCACTTCCTGTAACACGCATTGCTTGATAAACATAACTTCTTCCTGATAATGGGTCTCTTATAGCTCCACCTAAACAAGTAGCTGCTCCACCAAACGGCTCTATTTCAGTTGGATGGTTATGAGTTTCATTTTTAAACATTACTAAATATTTTTCCATCTTTCCATCAACTTCAACATCCACATTTATACTACATGCATTTATTTCTTCACTTTCATCTAGGTCATTTAACTTACCATTTTTCTTTAATTCTTTTACTGCAACTGTAGCTATATCCATTAAGCATATATCTTTATGTCTATTAACATATACATTGTCTCTTGAGTTAAGATACATTTGATACGCTTCTTTTACTATATCATTAAATTTACCATCTTCTATTTTCACATTTTCTATTTCAGTCATAAAAGTAGTGTGTCTACAATGATCAGACCAATAAGTATCTAGAACTTTTATTTCTGTTATAGTTGGGTTTCTCTTTTCTGTATCTTTGAAATATTTTTGAACATGTTGTAAGTCTCCTAAAGTCATTGCTAATCCTTTGTCACTTACAAATGATTTTAATCCGTCTTCATTTAAATCTATAAATCCATCTAATATTTCAACTGCTGTTGGTATCTCAGTTTCCATTTTTAATGTTTCTGGTTTTTCTAAAGATGCTTCTCTACTATCCACTGGATTTATGCAGTAATCCTTTATTTTGCTAAATTCTTCATCAGTTATTTTACCTGATAATATATAAACCTTTGCTGTATTAATAGCAGGTCTTATACCTTGATTTACTATTTGGACACATTGAGCTGCCCAGTCACCCCTTTGGTCATATTGACCAGGTAGGAACTCTATTGCAAATACTCTTTCTCCATTTAATTCTGGTATTTCCTCATAGTATACTACATCTAGATTTGGCTCAGAAAAGATTGTCTTTGCTGCATTTTCATAAACATCTTCTGATATTCCTTCTACATCATATCTATTTAATATTCTTAAATCTTCTATACTACTTATGTGCAAGCTTTCCACTAAATCCTTTTTTAAAGCTTTAGCCTCAAGGTCAAAACCTTCTCTTTTTTCAACTAGTACTCTTCTAACCATTGAGTCTTTATTTCCAGTATTCAACATACCTTATCCTCCATTTTAGAAAAATTATCTACCTATGTCTGTTCTATAGTGCATTCCTTCAAAGTTTATTTTTTTTATATTTTCATAAACTTTTTCTGCTGCATCTTTAACTGTAGCTGATTTTGTAGTTATACCAATTACTCTTCCCCCATTAGTAACTAAATTGCCGTCAAGCATCTTAGTACCACTGTGGAATACTACTATATCATCATCTAAATTTTCAAGACCAGTTATAACTTTTCCTTTTTCATAACTGTCTGGATACCCACCTGATGTAAGCATAACACATACAGCTTCATCATCACTATAATTTATTTCTATGTCTTTTAACTTATTATCAAGTATAGCTTCCATTATTTCATGTAAATCTGTTTCTAATCTAAATAAAACAGATTGTGTTTCAGGGTCTCCAAATCTTACATTATATTCAAGTACTTTCTCTCCATCATCAGTTATCATAAGACCAACAAATAAAATACCTTTAAAGTTAAGTCCATCTTTTTTGAATCCTTCTAATGTTTTTTCTAGTACTGTTTCTTTTACTTTATTTGCTAATTCTTCTGTATAGATTTCACTAGGTGAAAAAGTTCCCATTCCACCTGTATTCGGTCCTTGTTCATAATTGTTTACCTTTTTATGGTCTTTTGCACTTGCCATAGGAACTATTGTATTATTGTCTACAAATGCCAAGATAGAAGTTTCTATACCTTTTAAAAATTCTTCAATTACTATTTTATCTCCAGCAGTTCCAAATTTCTTATCTGACATCATTTCTTTTAAAGTTGCTATAGCATCTTCTCTATTTTCAGGTATTACAACACCTTTTCCAGCAGCTAATCCGTCCGCTTTTATTACTACTGGATACCCAAAGCTATCTATTTCTGATATAGCTTCTTCTAAGTTTGTATATTCTTTATATTTTGCAGTAGGTATGTTATGCTTTATCATAAAATCTTTTGAAAAAGCTTTACTTCCTTCAAGTTGAGCACATTTTTTATTAGGTCCAAATACTCTTAAACCTTCTTTTTCAAATTCATCTACTATTCCCATAACTAGTGGTACTTCTGGACCTACTATTGTTAGACCTATTTTGTTATTCTTGGCAAATTTTAAAAGCCCTTCTACATCAGTATCACCTATATTTACACATTCTGCTACATTTGCGATTCCTGCATTACCTGGCGCACAATAAACTTTTTCTACATTTTTTTCATTGCTTAATTTCCAGCATATAGCATGTTCTCTTCCGCCACCGCCTACAACCAATATCTTCATAATATCCTCCTTAGTGTTTGAAGTGTCTTATTCCTGTAAATACCATAACCATATCATACTTATCACAAGCTTCTATTGAATCTTTATCTTTTATAGAACCACCTGGCTGAACTACTGCTGATATTCCATATTCATGAGCTAATGTTACACAATCATCAAATGGGAAAAATGCATCTGATGCTAAAACAGCTCCTGTAAAATCTTTATCTTTATTATTTTCAAGAGCATTTTTTAATGCCCAAATTCTTGATGTTTGTCCACAACCTAGAGCTAGAGTTTGACCATTTTTTACTATTGCAATTGCATTTGACTTCATATTTTTTACCACTCTCATACCAAATTCCATGTCTTTAAGTTGCTCATCTGTTGGTTTTGCTTTTGTTACATTTTCACTTTTTTCTGCTAATGTATTGTTTCTATCTTGTATCAATAATTTTCCATCTAAGTATTTCATTTCATATGGTTGTAAACTATTTTCTATCTTAGCTAATTTTAAGATTCTTAGATTTTTCTTTTGTTTAAGTATCTCTAATGCTTCTGGTTCAAAATCGTATGCTACTACTATTTCTAAGAATATTTCATTTAATTTCTCTGCTGTAGCTTTGTCTACAGTAGAAGTTATTCCTACTATTCCACCAAAGATTGATACTTTATCTGCTTCATAACATTTTGTATATGCTTCAAAAGCATCTTTTCCTAATCCTACACCACATGAATTAGCATGTTTTATAGCTACTGAAACTACTTCTTCACTGTCTTTAAATTCTCTCATAACTTCTAAGCAACCATGTAAATCATTTAAGTTGTTGAAAGAAAGTTCTTTACCACCTAGTTGTTCATAATTTAAGATTGGATTTTTTGCATTTGATTGTGAATATAAGAAACCATTTTGATGTGGATTTTCTCCATATCTTAAAGTTTGTTCTTTTTGGAAAGTTAAATTTAATATGTCAGGATATGTATCTCCTACTTCTCCAGCAAAATAGCTAGATATTAAAGCATCATATCTTCCTGTAGTTGAGAAAGCTTTATATGATAATTTTTTTCTATCTTCTAATGTCATTGTCTCTGTTTTTAATTTTTCTATTATAGAATCATAATCTTTTATATCTACTACTACTATTACATCTTTATAGTTTTTAGCAGCAGAACGTATCATAGATGGTCCACCGATATCTATATTTTCTATCATTTCATCGTGGCTTTTTCCAGCTTTTAAAGTTCCTTCAAAATCATATAGATTTACAGCTACTAAATCTATTGAATGTATTTTATGTTCATTCACAGTTTCTACATGAGATTCTTTGTCTCTTTTATAAAGTATTCCACCATGTATATATGGATTTAATGTTTTTACTCTTCCATCCAATATTTCTGGGAAGTTTGTAACATCTTCAACTTGCATTACATTAACTCCATTTTCTTTTAATGTCTTAAAAGTATTTCCTGTAGATATAATTTCATAGTCTAACTTATTTAATTCTTTAGCAAATTCAACTACACCTGTTTTGTCAGTTACACTTATTAAAGCTCTCTTACTCATTTATAAACACTCTCCTACCTTGAAGTTTTAATTTATTTTCACAAAAAAGACTTAAACTCTCTTCCAAAATCCTATGTTCAACTTCTAACACTCTTTTTGCAAGTGTTTTTGCATCATCATCTTGATTTACCTTAACTACATCTTGCATTATTATTGGTCCAGTATCAGCACCTTCATCCACAAAATGAACTGTAGCACCAGTTACTTTAGCCCCATAATCTATTACTCCCTGATGGACTCTTTCTCCATAGAATCCAGCCCCACAAAATGAAGGAATTAATGATGGATGTATGTTTATCATTTTGTTTCTAAACTCATTAACCAGCTTTGGGCTGATTATTTTTAAATAACCAGCCAAAACTACTAAATCTATTTTATTTTCTTTAAGAATTTCTATTATCTTGTCTTCATTAGTTTCACAAATTGCCTTTATGTTATGATTTTTAGCTCTCTCTAAACCATAAGCATCTTGCTTACTTGAGATAACTACTTTAACCTGACCTTTTATTTTTCCAGACTCAGTACCATCTATAACTGCTTGTAAATTTGTTCCTCCACCAGATATCAAAACTCCTATATTTAGCATAATTCTACACCTTCATGACTATCTACTACTTCACCAATTATATATGCTTTATCTTCTAATAATTCACTATACTTTTTATCTACATAAGCAGCATTGTCATTTTCTCTATTATTTATAAAGTTTACAACATCGTTGGCATTTTCTTTATCTACTATTAAAACTAGTCCAATACCCATATTAAAACTCTTATGAAGTTCTCTCTCATCTACAGCATTAAAACCTTCTATCATTTTGAATATAGGAGGTTTCTCCCAAGATTTCTTATTGATATCTAATCCTAATCCTTTAGGTATAACTCTTGTTATATTTTCTATAAGCCCTCCACCAGTTATGTGAGCTATAGCTTTTATATCATGTTTAGCTAATACATCTAAAGCTAACTTAACATATATTTTAGTTGGTGTTAAAAGTGCTTCCCCAACTGTCATTCCTAGTTCTTCTACATATTGTTCCATCTTATAATCATAAGTTTCTAAGAATATCTTTCTTATAAAAGAAAATCCATTACTGTGTACTCCACTTGAAGATATACCAACTAATACATCTCCTGATTTAACATCATTTCCAGAAACAATCTTTTCTTTGTCAGCTATACCTACAGAGAATCCTGCTAAATCATAATCATCATCTCCATACATTCCAGGCATTTCAGCAGTTTCTCCACCAATTAGTGCACAACCAGACATCTTACAGCCATCTGCTATTCCACCAACTACTTTTTCTATATGCTCAGGAACTAATTTTCCAAGAGCTATATAATCAAGGAAGAATAATGGCTTAGCACCTTGACATATTAAATCATTTACACACATTGCAACTAAATCTATTCCAACAGTATCATGCTTGTCCATCATTTGAGCTATTTTTAACTTAGTCCCAACACCATCTGTAGATGCAAGCAAAACTGGCTCTTTCATTCCCACAAAATCTTTTAAACTGTATAATCCACTAAAGTTTCCTAAATCTCCAACTACATTTCCATCATAAGTTCCTTTAATTTTACCTTTTATAAGGTCTACTGCTCTATTTCCTTCATCTATATCTACACCTGATTCTTTATATGTTAACATGAAAGTAGTTCCTCCTTATCAATTTTTTTAACTGGGTATTCTCCATCAAAACAAGCTTTACAGAAAGTAGACTTATGTTCTGCTGCATCTAACATTCCTTCTATATCTAGGAATTTTAAACTATCACATCCAATATATTCTCTCATTTCTTCTACGTTGTTACTTGATGCAATTAACTTAGAGCGATTTGGAGTATCTATTCCATAATAACAAGAGTAAGCTACTGGAGGAGATGTTATTCTAAGATGAATTTCTTTTGCTCCTGCTTCTCTTAAAGATTTTACTAACTGTTTAGATGTAGTTCCTCTTACTATTGAATCATCTACTAAAATTATAGATTTTCCTTTTATTACTGTTGAAAGAGGATTTAATTTTATTTTTACAGCTATTTCTCTTTCCTCTTGTGTAGGTTTTATAAATGTTCTTCCTACATATCTATTTTTAACTAGACCTTCACTTATTTTTAATCCACTAGCATTTGCATAACCAATAGCTCCTGGCCAACCTGAATCAGGAACTGGAACTACTACATCTGCTTTTACATTTTCATCTTGAGCTAATCTTTCCCCACATTTAATTCTGAACTCATATGCATTTACATTATCTATAGTTGCATCATTTCTTGCAAAGTATATGTGTTCAAATATACAACTTTTCTTAACTGGTTTATAATTTTCTGAATAAAAATATGATTTTAATTCACCATCTTTAACTACTATTATTTCTCCTGG
The DNA here is from genome assembly GCF_020658275.1 of Clostridioides sp. ES-S-0190-01. Taxonomy (NCBI): domain Bacteria; kingdom Bacillati; phylum Bacillota; class Clostridia; order Peptostreptococcales; family Peptostreptococcaceae; genus Clostridioides; species Clostridioides sp. ES-S-0190-01. Next base: position 99,383 of record NZ_JACVWA010000044.1, read on the forward strand.
CTCTACATCTCTTATAACTTCTCCGCCAAGTATGTCTATTGCACAATTTTCTGATGCAAATATATATTCATCGCCCTTTTTACCAAGTACAAGAGGTCTGAATCCATGTGGATCTCTAACTGCAACCAATTCATCTTGACTCATTATTACAAGGGCATATGCACCTTTGATATAGTCCATTGTTACTTTTAAACTTTCTACTATATCACCTTTGTAATATCTTGCAAGTATATATAAAATTACTTCTGTATCTGAATTAGTTTGGAACATATATCCATCTTCTTCTAGCATATCTTTTAAATAATTTGCATTTACTAGATTTCCATTATGAGCTATAGCTAATTGTCTTTTTCTGCAACTTCCAACTAAAGGCTGACAGTTAGAAACATGACTTCCTCCAGCTGTTGAATATCTAACATGTCCAATACCTATATTTCCTTTTAACTTAGATAATTCACTTTCCTTAAAAACATCTCCAACTAATCCCATATCTTTTTTGTACTTAATTTCTCCATCATCTAAAAGAGCTAAACCACAGCTTTCCTGCCCTCTGTGTTGCATAGAATATAAAGAATAATATAGTTCTTTAGTTACATCTTTATTAGAGTAAATCCCTAAAACTCCACACATACATTTGCCTCCTATTTATTATTCATTCTCGAAAGTACTTCCATATAACCTTCTACAAGGTCTCCAAGATCTCTTCTAAATCTGTCTTTGTCTAATTTTTCATTTGTGTTTACATCCCAAAGTCTACAAGTGTCTGGTGATACTTCATCTGCCAATATTATGTTTCCTTCTGAATCTTTACCAAATTCTATTTTAAAGTCAACTAACTTTAGGTTTAATTTTAAGAAGAATGTTTTTAGCAATTCATTTATTTTTAGAGTTTCTTCTCTTAAGAATTTCAATTCTTCTCTAGTTGCTAATTTCATTGCCACTGCATAATCGTCATTTAGCATTGGGTCACCATAATCATCGTTTTTATAGCTTATTTCAAAGATTGGCTCATCGAAAACTACACCTTCTTCAAGACCAACTCTTTTGCAGATAGAACCAGCAGCAATATTTCTTACTATCACTTCTAATGGTAAAATTTCTACTTTCTTAACTAGCATTTCTCTGTCTGATAAACTTTTTATAAAGTGTGTATTTATATTATTTTCTTTTAACATTTCAAAGATTATTGTTGATATTTTATTATTTAGTATACCTTTTGAAGATATTTCTGCTTTTTTTTCTCCATTAAATGCTGTTGCATCATCTTTATAATAAACAACATATTCGTTTTCATTATCTGTAGAATATACTTGTTTTGCTTTTCCTTCATATAATAACATTTCTGTTACCCCCTTAAGTTCTTGTCGTCTTCTAGCACCTTTTGTGCCATTTCTTCTCTATATGATTTCAAATCTTCTTTTAATTTTGGGTATTTTAGAGTCATTATTTGTAATGCCAATAAAGCTGCATTTAAACCTAAATCTATTGTAACTGTTGCAACTGGTATTCCTTTTGGCATTTGAACTATTGATAAAAGTGAGTCTAATCCATCCATAGTTGATGATTTAATAGGCAATCCTATTACTGGAATTAGAGTTTGTGAAGCTATTACACCTGGTAGATGTGCTGCTTTTCCTGCTGCTGCTATTATTACATCTGTATCATCTTCTATTTCTTTTAGGAATGTTGAAAGTTGTTCTGGTGTTCTATGAGCAGATAATGCTCTTGCTACAACTTCTATTCCATATTTTTCAAGCAGTTTTATCCCTTCTTCTAATTTTGGATAATCTGATTTTGAACCCATAACTACTGCTACTTTCATTAGACTTCCCCTCTCCGTTTATAAGTTATTTTACATTTTAAATCATTCGTATCATTATACGAATGATACACCTTAAATTTTATATTAATATACATATATTATCAACTCTTTTTTGAAATTTTTTAAAAAAAATATTACTTGTATTTTTTTTATTCGCCCCATATCGAACTTTATTCGCTTTTTTTGATACCTAATAAAATTACTTTTCATTTATTTATTATTTTTTGATAAATAAATATATTTTATATAATTTTAAAGTAAACTTGCATAGTATTTTTTAAATTATAAGATTTATAATTCAGTAAGATACTCATTTCTATACATACTTGTATCAGAGTCTATACTAAAAAAGGAAGTTAATTATCATAAATCATCTTCCTTTTCATTAGTGTATAATTTTATAGTTGTTAATTTAAAAATATAAAGTGCCGTTTTTAATTCTGTATTTTATCAATAAATTCATATCTTGCCAATAGTTAATCATCCTTAAATAATCTTTTATATAACAATTTCATTTCTTGATAATCTAAAATTACAAAATCAGGCTCATAAATCAAATCTTCTAAACTATTCCCCCTATGATTCATCCAGATACTCTTCCATCCAGCTTTTTTAGCACCTACTACATCATTTTTATAAGAGTCACCTATATAATATGTATTTGCCCTATCTAAACCCATAAATTTCTCAGCTAATCTAAAAATATTAATGTCTGGCTTAGAAAAGCCAACTTCACTAGAAATAAAAATATTCTCTTCATCAACCCACTTTTCAATATTTAATTGCTTTAATTTCATTCTTTGATGAGAAGATGGTCCATTAGTTATAATTCCAATATTAATATTTTTTTCTTTAGCAAAATTCAAAACTTGCTCCATCTCTGGTATTAGAGTTATTTGTGATTGTTGATATATATACTCATCTTGAAAATTTTGAGCATCTTTTTCTGTAATGGGGTTTCCTAACTCTTCAAAAGCTTTCATTATTCTATACACATGCATTTTTTCAATTGGCATCTCTCCACTCTCAGTCAAATGAAATACCTCATCACTATACTTTCTGCTACTGATATATAAATCTTTAACAGAAATATTCTTTATTGAAGAAAATACTTTATCATATGCGATATAAAAAGGTGTTAACTGATTGTATAAAGTATCATCTACATCAAAAATTAAATTAATCAAAATATTAGTCCTCCAAAATTTAATAGTGGTAAATATAATTATAACTATAAATACCTAGTATAACAATACCTACCACTATAAGTCCTATTATTTATTTAAAATTCTAGTAGTTACACCTTTTAGATTATAACATTCTGCATAATCACGTAAAGGACGCTTAATATGGTCTACAACAAATCTTTGACCATTGATGTTATTTTTTCTTAAATTACTATAAAGCATTTCTATCTCTCTTTTAACATCATCATTATTGAATGTATAGTGACCTGCAATATCTAATATTTCATTAGATAAAACTTCATCCTTAAAGATTTCTTCAGTAGTTATATTTTTCTGTTCTCCTATCACCCATTTTCTCCAACGTCCACATTCAATAGCATCTACAAGAAGAACATGTCTAATATTTGAAGTCTTTTCAATTAATCCTTCTTCCTTTAGTTTTCTTTCAACTTCTGCTAGCTTTAAGTATGCTCTAGTCTCTTCAGTACCATATTGAGGAGCAACATTTGTCGCAATAATTTGAGATGGTATATGTTCTAATAAAGTCACATCATCCAAATAATCTCCATTATGTTCCTTTAACCCAACTCCATACTTTTTAGCCATTTGAGCTAAATCATAAGCATTCTTAAAGTTAAAAGTGCCTACCTGTTCTGTTTTTCTAGTTAGAGTACCTGTCTGACCAACTATAAATGTCGGCATTGGCAAATCTCTCTTTTCAAGTTCAACTTTTAATCTAGTTATAAATGTTTCATATGTCTCAGTTGAAGTTAAGCCTCCATTTGTTTCCTCTGTCCCAACTTCATATCCTATCTCTGGCAAATTAAGTCTTTTTCTTTCTTTTTCGCAATATTCAATTAATTCTACAGTTCGTTCTAACACTATATCCAATGGAATCACTTTTCCCATTTCAAATGGGTCTTTTGTAGGGTCAATCATTAATAAATCAAAACCTGCCTCAATATCAGCTAAATAAGATTTTTTTCCTAATTCCATAGCTTTGTCAACAGGTAAATGGTCATTTCTCTCTTTATCTCTTTGCCATGGTCCTCCATGGTCTCTGCATAAGTAATATAAACCATCAAATCCCACTTCATCAGCTATTTTCTTAATATCTCTTGTAAATGTTTCTTGATTCCAACCATTTACATAACCTCCTCCTAGCTCATCTGCATCTACTTGATTTCTACTTGCAATAAACATTAAAGGAAAATCATCATCCTTTGCTAATTCAAAACTCGCTTGTAACAAATTAGGTGACATAGGACCAATCCCTAAAAGTGTTGCACTTTTCCCCTCTTTTTGTAAGTCTAGTAATCGTTGTACGACAGTTTTTATTGGTAATTTTTTCATTACTATATCTCCTTTTATTCTATTTTTTAAGATGTTTTCAAAGATGCTTTTAATAAAATCTTCAATAAAAACATCTTTATGTTATATGTAAAATAAATCAAACTTTATTGAAAAGTATCTTTTATTTTCTTAATTAATGCATCAGATTTTTTAATAATATCAGACACACTCATTCTTACTACTTTCTTGCCTTTAAAACGCTCCATATTTCTAATCTCAACATCATTAGTTAATATTACACAAGTTGCTTCTTCAATTTCTTTAATTGACAACTCATTATCTATTCCAGAGCTTCCTTGAGTTTCAACCTTTATTTCTATACCAAATTTTTTTGCTGATAATTCAAGTGATTCAGCTGACATATAAGTATGGGCCACTCCACTAGGACAAGATGTTACTGCTACAATTTTCATATCTTTATCTCCTTTAAATTTATAGTTCTATATAATTTTCTTACAATTTTATATAAATTAATTTATTATTTTATATATCTATAATTCTTCAAATATTAGTTCAATAGAATCATCTATATCTTCTTCAATTTCTTCATCTTCTTTTACATCTTTCTTTACTAATTTCATCAATATTGCGACAACAACTGCTCCAGTTAGTACAGATGCTATATAACCCAACCTGTTATCAACAACTGGAAGTACTATCAATCCTCCCCAAGGAGCATGATTTAAACATCCCAGTAAAAAAGCCATAATATTTCCAATAATTGAACCAGCCATAATACAAGGAATTACTCTAACAGGGTCCGCTGTTGCAAATGGAATAGCTCCTTCCGTAATTCCAACACATCCCATTAGAAGTGATGCTTTTCCTGAATCTCTTTCTTCTTTACTAAATTTTTTTGGGAATAATAATGTTGCTAACCCTAATCCAATTGGAGGTATACAAATCGCAACTCCAACTCCTCCCATTAAGTATGGAAGTGTATCAACTTGTGTTTGAGCAAAAGTCGCAGCAACTTTATTTATAGGACCACCCATATCAGAAGCTATCATTCCTCCCAAAATACCCCCTAAAGGAATCTTTGAAACACCAGACATTCCATTTAACCAGTTCGTCATCCATGCCATAAAAGAAGCTATAGGTTCTCCAATTAAAAATACAATTATACCACCTGTAATCAATGTACCAAGCAAAGGATAAATAAATATGGAACCTAGAGTTCTCATTGTAGGAGCTAATTTTATTTTCTTCAGTTGTAATACAACAAATCCTGCTATGAACCCTGCTATAATACCACCTATAAAACCAGCATTTACTTCTTTTGCTAAGTATGCACCTATCATACCTGGTGCTAGCCCTGGCTTATCTGCCATACTAAATGCTATATATCCGCCTAATATTGGAATGAATAAAGCTAGACCTGCAGCACCAATTTGATTTAGTTTAGCTAACCATCCAGTTTCAGGAACAGCAGCTTGTCCACTTAATGTTACTGATAAAGCAAATAATATTCCCCCAGCAACTACAAATGGAATCATATATGATGTTGCTGTCATAAGATGTTTTTGTAAAAACTTTAAAATCCTCATTTTAATCTTCCTCCCCTATCTTTTCTTTTATAAGATTATAAACCGTTTGTTCATCTGCCCCTCTAATTTGATTTCTAAAACTCTCATGCATCAATAAACGTGCCAGTTTTGATAAAATCTTTAAATGAAGATTATTTTCATTATCTTTTGTTACTGATATTAAAAATATCAAGTCTACTTTTTCACCTTCTTCTGTCCATTCAATAGGAACATCAAGCTTTCCAATTGTAATACAAGAATCTTTGACCCCTATACTTTGACTATGAGGTAGACCTATACCATGCCCAATATATGTTGATAATGTTTCCTCTCTCTTTAAAACATCTTCTAAAAATTGATTTTTATCTCTTAAATACCCCTCTTTTGATACTACATCCACTAATGATGTAATAGCTTCTTCTTTTGAATCTGCTTTCATTTTGAATGAGCATTTTACATTGACTAATTTACTCATACAGTGACCTCCTCCTCATATTTATGAATTAAACCTTCTGCTTCTTCTTTTGTCCTTGCACTTTCTAACATACTAATAAAATTAGTCTTATAAACCATTTTAGTTAAATTAATTATTGCTGGAATTTGCTCTTTCTTATCTCTACTTGCTAAACAAAATATAACTTTAACCTTTTTATCACCAAAACTAATTGGCTCTTTACATATTAGTAAACTTATTGAACTTACTTTAACTAATGAACTGTCATTTCCATGCAATAAAGCAAACTCTTCATCTTTTACAGCATAGAAACCTACATTATTTAAAATATCTATAATATTCTCAGCATATTGTGTTGATACAAAATCACAATTAGCAAGTATATTTGAACTAATTTTAACAGCATCTTCCCACTTAACTTCTCTATCAATTATACTGATAGTATCAGCACCTATTAAATCACTTAATTTAAGCTGTCTAGATAATATTCTCTCATCACTATATCCAAGCTCCTGCCATATGATACTCAATACTCTTTTTTGAGCATCTTCTTCTAAGAAATCCAGCCTTTTTTTGATTGATATATAGTTAGTCAAGACATTCTTTCTTTTTATTCCTTTTTCTTCGAGTTTTAAATAATCGTTTTCCTGCAAAAATGGATTAATCTCAATAACTACTTTAGGCAAAGTTACAACTATCTTTGATGTTGTTATAATAAAATCGATATTTTCCCATTCCTTATAATCTTGTAATTTATATGCTGGAATACTATCCACTATATTTATTTGATAATCATTTATTAGAGTATCTTTTAACATAGCAATTACACCATATCCAAATCCACAAACTAATAATATGTTTTTATAATTGTTTCTCTCATTTCTTTGTACACTTCCTAAAAAGTGTATTGCTAAAAGTATTATTTCATTTTCATTTTTTATTTGATTTAACATCCTATTTTTTTGTATAGAAACCTTAGTAGCTTCAAGTACATATTGATACTTATCTGGTATTACATGAAATAGTTCTTCATAAATCTGTATGTTTTGCTTGATTCTTTCTATTAATGGGGCAATATGATTAAGCAATCCTTTATAAAGAATCATATCTTCTTTAAAATCAACACTCAATATTTCTGACATATTGTAAATTAAATCTTGAACTATTATTTCTGTACTAATCAAATCCATATCTTCATTTAAACTTGCATATTTATTTGTAAAAAACACAAAACTTTTTAGCAATAAAATTTGTTCTTTAGTCAATTTTTTTTGAATGATTTGTTCAAATTCTTGGTCAAATTTATTTTCAAAATATGGTTCACTTAATGAGGAAGATTCCAAAGGATGTTTTTCATCTGAATGTATGTACCATGTAAAAAGAAAAATATTTGAAACATACCATGTGAAAGATTCATCATTTAAAATCCAATCCATTTTGGAAAGTAAATCTATTGACCAATTATATATATTATTCAAGGAAATCCCCTTGAATATTTGTTCAATAATTTTCACTAAGTACTGCTCAAACACACTTAAATCAGACTTTTCTTTACCAAATAGGTAAGAATATAATTTTAATATACTTAGTCTTTGTTTATATATAGTGTTTTCATCTCCACTTATTTTGAAAGTCTTATCATATGTAATAGTTATTTGGTTTCTTTCTAATTCACTTGATAGAACATTAAGGTCGTTTTTAATTGAACTTCTAGAAACCTGGAATTCTTTGCTCAACTTTTCTAAATTTAGCTTATCTATTTTAAACATTGATATAATCTTCATAATAGATACTCTCTCAGTTAAAGAAAATACATATTCATTATTATCTATATATACTACTTGGAAATTCTTAGGAATAATTAGTACACCTTTATTTATTTTTTGTATTAATGGTTTATTTAATGACTGTAAAACTATATTTAAATTATTTATGTCATATCTAACTTTTCTTTCTTCTATACTTAATTGTTGGCTAATTTCCTTATAACTTGTCTTCTCTTTTCCTTTTAGAAAATTCATAATGAGTAACATTCTTCCACTTATCATATTTTCCCTCCTTTCAAAATAATTAGAGTTATTAATACTGCAAATTTTATGTTATTCTGTATATTTAAGTTTTTTTATGTCTAAAAATAGTAACTATCTTTCTATATTCAGAATAATACAATAAAGCTTTAACTACAACTTACAATATTTGAAAATTGTTTTTACAAAATCTGTAGACGTATTTTTATTAAAAAATATAATATTTATATTTAAAACTTTATATCACCTACTAATTACAATATATTTTAACATTACATAGTATTTTCAACGCTTTACTAATAACTGCTATATATCTGTAACTATATGGGTAACAACAAAATAGTTAAAAGTTTTACTTAAAAGTAAAACTATATCTGTAGATTTAAACATACAAATAAAAAAAGCAAGCTATATATTTAAATTATATAACTTGCCTAAATATTTAATTTTATAAACCTAATCATTAGGTATTGTTAAATTTTTTACTTTATCACCATTATATGCGAATTCTTCAAATTCATGTATTGATAATGGTTTAGAAAAAACATAACCTTGAATATAATCACATCCAATACTTTTTAAGAAATATACTTGTTCAACTTCTTCAATACCTTCAGCAATTACTTTCATACCAAGTCTCCTGCTAAGTTCAATAATAGATTCCACAACAACTTTACCACGTTCTATATTATTTTTACTAACAAAAAATGAACGATCTAATTTAATTATATCGACTTTAAACTCCTTTAATATCCCTAATGATGAATATCCAAATCCAAAATCATCTATAGAACATTTAAAGCCTTTACTGTGGATATCATCTATTACACAAATTGCTTCTGGATTTTCTAAAAAAATAGATTCTGTAAGTTCTAAGTCTATTAAAGATGTAGGTACATTATATTTAATACATATCATCTCATATTTTTCTAAGAATGATTTATCCTTTAAATGTTGTCTTGATACATTAACAGAAATTATTAATAATTCCTTACATTCTTTTATCCATTTAGAAATCAATTTACATGTTTCTTCAAGAACATATAGGTCTAACTCACATATAAATCCACTTTTTTCAAAAATGGGAACAAAATCACTAGGATAAATTATCCCCTTCTCTGGGCTATTCCAACGAACAAGAGATTCTGCACCACTAACCTTTCCAGTTTTTATATCAATCTTTGGTTGTAAGCATATAAAAAATTCTTTATCATCAAGAGCTTTTTCCATTAAATTTGACAATTCCTTTTCAAATATCAATCGTTTTTTTTCTATATCACTATAAAAATTAAAATCACTTTTATGTGCTTTATTAAAACTTTTTCTTGCTGTATTCACATGGTCTTGTATTGTAATTAAATCTTCGTCATGATTTTCAATTGCGTAAATACCTACTGATATTCTTAAAAAGTATGGGTTTTCTTTTCCTTTGTTAAAATAATTAATCTCATCTTCTATTTTATACAGTAATTCTAAAACTTCTAATACTGGTCTATTCTTCATAAATAGATAGAACAGGTCTGCATCATGCCGACATACAAACTCCTCATCATTAGCAATATTTTTTTCTAAAACATTATAAATATATTTAAGTGTATTATTTCCTTTTTCACTACCAAAACAGTCATTTATTAGCTTAAAATCCTTTATATTTATTGCTATCATCATATAAGTATTATCAGGAGATTTTGAAATTAAAGGTTTTATTAACATACTAAATTTTGTTGAATTAATACCATTTGTTATATTATCTAAATAAGCAATATCTTCAATTTGTTTTATGTATTTTCTTCTAATAGTATATAAAATCCATGTTATAATTCCAATAATAAAAATAATTATAAAGGTCATTATTATTGTAAAAATGTTTAATTTATTCAATTCACCTAAAACAGCTTCTTCAGGCACTATAAGAATGAAATACCAATCATTTAAATCTTTTGTTACTGGATGATACGTTAGCAGACACTTTACATTTTTTGACGAAGTTATTGTAATTTCTCCTGATTCTTCATTCTTAAAGTCATCCATTATTTTGGGAACCCAATGCTCATTTGTAGCACCTTTATATTTATGACTAAGGTCCTTTATCAACTCACTATTTTTACCTATAAAGAGAGGTTTCCCCTTAGTATTAACAATTTCAATAGTTCCTTCTCCGTTAAAACTGTCAATACCAAGAATATTATTCACACTTTCTTTTTGAGAAACACCTACTAAAATACTAGATACCTCATGTTTATAATCAAATATAGGTACACTGTAGAGTACAACATCTATTGACTCTATAAGTTCTGTGTATTCCTTTCCCTCTATCCCCTTTTTATATGAAATAGTATTCTTTAAATCCGCTTCTTTTCCACTTAAAAACTTTGTTTTACCTTTTAAATCTATTATTCCAATATCAGAATATTTATAACTAGTTTTTCTTTTTGCTAAGTAATCATATCGACTATCACCTTCATATTGTTTAATAAAATCTGCCATTAGCCTTAAATCAGATAAAATAAACTTAATTTGATTATCAACATTTGTTACAACTTGTGTAGATACATCATTTAGATAGTTTTTAGTTTGCTTATTAGATATGTTGTACAGTTTTACAGTAGTAAAAACAGTAATTACAAGAATTGAAATAATAAGTGCACATAAAACCACAGACAAAACCATATTATTTTTTTCGTACCTTGATAATTTCATTTTTTGTCCTCCAAACTATAAGTCCATTTTTAGCATAAATACTAACTCTACAAATTTCATTACCAAAAAACTATTCACACTATATTATAATATTCTACTTATCAATATTCAACAAAACTCCTTTATATTTCAATAATAATTCATTAATAAGCATTTTATTGATTTTATTTATGTAATATTTTTCCTTAAACTGCTGTAGAATATTGTTTAAAAACAAATTCCATAATCTAAGTTTATGTTTCTATTTATTCAAGACTAACAAATTCTATATACTTATATCAAAAAAGCTATCCCATATTTTAAGATAGCTCTTTATTTTAATGAGACACTTAATATCTCTAATATCTCATAACTAAATATATTATTAAACCTTCACTTATTTTCTTTAATAACACAACAAGGATTCCCATAAGCTATAGTATTAGATGGAATTGACTTTGTTACAACACTACCTGCACCAATAGTTACATTGTCTCCTATTGTTACTCCTGGTAAAATAATACTCCCTCCACCAATCCAAACATCATTACCAATTTTCACTGGTGCAGTTATAGTTTTGCAAAAACTAAATCCATCCTCAGTTCTTTCCTCAAATCTATCTTTAGCATTAGTTGGATGAAATGCTGTATATATTTGTACATTAGGAGCAATCAATGCATTGTCACCTATTATGATTTCATTATCATCTAAAAATGTACAATTCATATTTACTTAGCAATTATTACCAAAATAAATATTATTTCCATAATCAGCATAAAAAGGTGCAGTAATCCATATATTTTTTCCCTTTCCACCTAAGAGTTCTGTTAAGATACGTTCCTTGTTAATACTATCATCTGATTTCAAACTATTATACTCTTTTGTTAAATCCTTGGCTTTGTGCCATTGACATAATAATTCTTTATCTCCACAGTCATACAATTCTCCTGCCAACATCTTTTCACGTTCTGTCATCCCAACCTCCTAAAATATATTAGTATATTAACTAAAAATAATATTTGTTATTAATATTGTTCCATATTTATATTGTAATATAAAAAATTAAATACTCAATGAAACTATCTTATTGAATATTTAATTTACTTACATCTTGCAAATACAAAGTTAGTATATAATTATAGGTTCTACTTAAATCAAATCTATACTATAGATATTTTCATTATTCATTGAATCAAAAATGCTAAATTTAAAATCTACTTTTTTCAATAAATTATTTGAAGCCAGATTATCTGATAAAGCACTTGCTAATACTTGTATACATTTTTGTTTTGTTTTATCCAATCCAATATCCCCCTTATTGCCTCTTGTTAATATCCTTGCCTTGCATAATTTGGAGAGATTATACAACAAATATAACACAAACTATCTTTCTGTTACAATTCATAATTACATTATTTATTTAATTATTTTTAAATATTTGATATTAGAATTAAGAATTATTTATTATCTTCGGTCTTCAAAAGCTTTTTGTATCTAAAATATCGACGATAGTAAAACAATAGTTTATCATAATGTACAAATACTATTCTTTGCTCTACTACCTTTGTAAAAGTATCAAGATTCTAATCTAAAATTAAAAGCTGGTTTTTTAATTATTCTGAAAATAACTTTTATTATATGAATTTCATTCTAAACACTGATTTATTATTAATATTTATAATACAACTAAAAAATAAATGACTTTAATATGTAACTGTGATAAAATATGACCAATAAATAAGTTATAATTTGATTATTATAATATTTTATATATGAAAGAGAGGAAAAGTAAATGAGTTGGCAACATATAAAAATACCAAACGGAAATACAGTGATTTTTTGTAATGCATTCATTACTGGAAAATCATCTATGAATATTATTGTTACACATACTCCTATCATAACTACGCTTGATTTACAGTTAGCATACGAACCTCTTTCCCAATATGATGTAAATGTCTTTGCATTTGATTTTTCAGGAACAGGTAAAAGTGGTGGTAATGAGAAAGATTTTTCACGTAATTCAATTGTAAAAGACTTAGACTCTGTCATTGCATATATAGAAAAGAATTATTCTTCCAACATACATCTATACGGAAATGCAGGTATTGGTGGCATGTTTGCACAGTATTATGCATGTACAAGCAATAAGTTAAAAAGTTTTGCCCAGTTTGCCTGTGTTGATTATAAAAATACGTCAGGAGTAGGTTATCCTTATCCCACTGTTAAATTACTAAACTTTTTCCTCAAACTCCTTCCTAATTTTCATGTAACAGTAAAACCACCTAAATATGAAGGTTATAATGAAGCCCATGACAATGCATTTTACAAAATGATTGAGCAAAATAACCCTAATGTTTGGAAAAATAGCACAAAGGTAATGAATACAATGTTAGAATGTTTTGTCGCACAAGATAGTGTAATAAAGAATGGAGTTAACATTCCAACACTTGTTTTTAAAACGCTTCATGACAGATATTTCAAACCTAAGTATTTTGATAGCTATTATAATTCGTTGAGCTGTAAAAAGAAGCTTGTTGAAATTGATGATGTTCATAATAGCTACTATTTAAATAGTGAAAAATTTTGTCAGACAGTATATGAGTGGTTTATAGAAAATCAATAGAATACAACAAAAATACTAAACATAAAATTAAAGTTTAATGATTAATATATAATAGTAAGGGGTATATGTCATTACGACATATACCTTTTAAAATGCATATGATAAAAACAATTTACGATGATGTATTCTACTTGTTCTGAGCTTGAATCCTGTAAAACTAAAAATTATTACTTGACAGAATCACTGTAATTCTTTTTTTATTTAACTTATCAAAATAGATAGAGATTATAGCAAGTGTCACAAAAATAGTAACTTTCGTAATCAATTCAGGAATTGGAATATAAATGCCTGCTCGTAGCTGTACAAGAGTTTGTATTGGAAGCATTACCCCAATAACTTTTAATGTTACTAATATCATTCTATATAAGACTAATGAAATATAGCTTTTCTTTTTTATTAATAGATAGATAACAATAAAAACTAAGGGGCTAATAATACCCATATCAAGCACATAAGTAATTTCTGTAGTATACATTTCTATGCTCTCAAGTGTACTACCTGTAAATAATGAATGTAATACATCTGGTAACCATGCAATAATATTTGAAGCACCTGCTAATATCAAAAATACTAATTCTATCTTTCTTAAATAGAAAGAACAGTTGTAGCAAAATGATATTCCATAAAGCTCTAGCAGTAAAGTAAATAGGGTGAAAAATGAAATTGAAGTTAACAAAATATATACTAGTTGTAATTGATTATGTGCAACTCCAAATGAAATACTAAAAGCATAATACAAAATGATACCTAGAATTGTTAGAAAATTTGTTTTTTGTTCTACTGTATCTATATCACGAAATATGTATGAACCAATGACTGGAACGATAATTAAAATCATTGTTAAGTCTGAACCTATCAATATAGGTGCCTTGAAATATGAGTCATATTGATAAATACCTGTACCATACATCTCAATAACCTGCCCATATAGGTTTATTGCTTCATATTTATTATCTATAGAAAATGAAAATATTCCACAAACTGTAATGATTAGCAATAATATAAATATAATGGTTGCTGAAATATTTAGCCAGGTCATTTGTTTTTTCTTTATCATTTAATTTCCTCCCTAAGGTAAAGTGTTTAAAGACTCTAAATGTTATCAGTTAGTATAACTAAAAAATCTTTTGTATAAATCCATAGTAATAAGTTACCATTTACACTATAGCAACTTATTACTATAATATAAATAATAGATTTCACATGAAAGGAGTATCTTATGCAAATTAAAAACATGATTAGAAATTTTAGTGGTGAAAGAAATAATGAAGTTCGTGGTATTTTTGCAAGCATATTTATTTTACAAAACCGATTACAAACTATTTTTGATAAAGCAGATGAACATCTTACTTTAAAACAATTTATGCTTCTTACAATGGTAAAGCATGCTGATGAAAAAACTACTTTTACTTATCTTGGGAAACTCTTAGGGTCTTCACGTCAAAATATAAAAAAACTAGCTGTTTCTCTTGAAAACAAAGGTTTTATAACTATTGAACATGAACCCAATAATAAAAGAAATACTTCTATTGTGCTAACAAAAAAAGCAGATGAATATTCACAAAAAGTACAGGAACTCCATACTGAGAAATTAAACAATATATTTCAGGATTATTCAAATGAAGAAATCAGCCTGTTTTATCAAATGATTACAAAACTATATACAGGAGTTGAAAGAGAAGAAAAATACTATGAGTAAAATAATTATTTATAGCACAAAATTTAACTCAACTAATATGTATTATGACTTTGAATTTTATGCATTCCATTGAAAACATAAATATAGTCCAAAAGAATAGTTACACAGCACGATATGTATTAAAACAAGTAAAAAATAGACCGAAAAAGAGCTAGAAATACCCTATTTAAAGGCTTTCTAGCTCATTATTAATTATTCCCATTCTATTGTTCCAGGTGGTTTAGAAGTTATATCATAAACTACTCTATTTACTCCATCAACTTCATTAATTATTCTATTAGAAATTTTTTCTAACACATCATAAGGCATCTTATACCAGTCAGAAGTCATTCCATCAGAAGAAGTAACTGCTCTTAAACCAACTAAATAAGCATATGTTCTTTCATCTCCCATAACTCCAACAGTCTTAACATCTGGTAATGTTGCAAAAGCTTGCCATATTTCTCTATATAAACCAGCTTTTCTAAGCTCGTCCATATAAACAGCATCTGCTTCTCTTAATATATCACATTTTTCTTTAGTTACATCACCTATAACTCTTATTCCAAGACCTGGCCCTGGGAAAGGATGTCTAAATATTAATCCTTCTTCTATACCAAGTTCTAATCCTATTTTTCTAACTTCATCCTTAAATAGTTCTCTTAATGGCTCAACTATTTCTTGGAAATCCACATCTTCAGGAATTCCACCAACATTATGGTGAGATTTTATAGTAGCAGCACCATTTCCATGTCCACTTTCTATAACATCTGGATAAATTGTTCCTTGAACTAAGAAATCCATTTTTCCTAATTTATTTGATTCTTCTTCAAATACTCTTATAAATTCTTCACCAATTATCTTTCTCTTAGCTTCTGGCTCAGAAATTCCTTTTAGTTTAGATAAGAATCTATCTTCTGCATTAACTCTTATTAAATTTATATCGAATTTCTCTCTAAATATTCTTTCTACATCGTCACCTTCATTTTTTCTAAGTAAACCATGGTCAACAAATATACAAGTCAAGTTATCTCCAATTGCTCTATGAATAAGAACTGCAGCAACAGAAGAGTCAACACCTCCACTTAAAGCACATAAAGCTTTTTTGTCACCTATTTTTTCTTTTAATTCTTTTATTTTATCTTCTATGAATGAATCTGTAGTCCAGTCACCTTTTACTTCACATACATTGTATAAGAAATTTTTAAGTATCTTATCTCCCTCTAAACAATGTTCTACTTCTGGATGGAATTGAACTCCATATAGTTTTTGTTCTACATTTTCCATAGCCGCTACTGGACAATCTTTAGTATTTGCAACTATAGTAAATCCTTCTGGAGCCTTTTCTATTAAATCAGTATGACTCATCCAAACACTATTTGTAGTAATCCCTTCAAATAATGATGATTTTCCATAAGTTATAGATGTTTTTCCATATTCTTTTTCTTGTTTATTGCCTTTTCTTACAACTCCACCTAATACATGAGACATTATTTGAACTCCATAACATATACCAAGTATTGGTACTCCTAGTTCAAATATTTCTTTTGATATTGTTGGAGAATCTTCTAAGTATGCACTATTTGGCCCACCTGTAAATATTATCCCTTTAGGATTTTTTGCTTTTATTCTTTCTATGCTTGCAGTACATGGAAGTATTTCACAATATACGTTGTTTTCTCTAACTCTTCTAGCTATTAACTGATTATATTGACCTCCAAAATCTATTACAAGTACTAATTCATGTTTCATAAATTTCCATCTCTCCTTGTATAATATAGTTTTTATATATATTTATTTTAACACAATACAGTCTAAATTATATTAAATCTTTTTACACAAAAAACCTGTATAGTAACTTCCATAATTTCTAGCAAAAGTGAAATTACTATACAGGCTTCCAAAATGCCCCTTATCTTATAGCCAACATATAGGGAGTATAACTCAGCCTACACATTTACTTAACTAGGTCTTTTGGTATAATAATTTCACTCATAGTCAAGATATTTACGGTATCTTGGTAGAGACTCTCAGACCATATCTCTGAGCATATACGAGTGAGTTTATATTTTATATATTTTTTTCTGTTTGCTTTTATTTATTAAAGCTGAGTATTAATTTATCAAAATTTATTACTTATGTCAATAAGTTTTCACTAAATTCTTCTTTTATTCTAAAATTTATATCAGCAAACACTTTTTTTATAGGAATATCTTCATTTTTTGCTATAGTTTTACATTCATCATATTCTGGAGTAGCTTTAACTAATTTATCTTTGTAATACCCTAGTTTTATTGTAACTAATCCATATTTTGTGTCTAATTTTACAAACTTTCTATCTAAAATTTCTCTGTTGTAAGCATTATATCGTACTCCAAAAGTGCTAGTTTCTAAAAGCAATATTTCAATAAATTTTTCTAAATCTACTTTATTGCATAAAATCGATATTTTTGTTGCAGGTCTATTCTTTTTCATATAAATGCTTTCTGTATAAATATCTAACGCTTTCTCGTCTAATATTTTTTCATACAAATAAGAATATACTTCTGAAGACATATCATCAATATTTGCACTAATTTCATAAATTAATTCTTCTTTTTTTTTTCTCCTAATACTGTTCTTAACATATTAGGTACTTCAAATTTCTTATGACCTATTCCATATCCAATTTTTATTGGAGAAAACTCAAAATCCTCTACAAATTCATCACACAGAACTTTTATTATTGCAGCTCCTGTTGGAGTCGTACATTCTCCTTTTACATTATTTAATTTGATTGGTACACCTTTTAATATTTCCATAGTTGCAGGTGCAGGTACAGGCATGACTCCATGGTCACATTTTACAAATCCTGAACCAACAGATACTGTACTAGAATAAATCTTATCTATACAAAGTAAATCAACTAATATAGATGCTCCTACGATATCTACAATTGAATCTATAGCTCCTACCTCATGGAAGTGTATCTTATCTATTGTAGTTCCATGAACCTTTGCTTCTGCTTCTCCAATTACCATAAATATTTTTTTAGCATTAGCTTTTACATTTTCATTTAAATCACTTTCATCTATAATTTCAAATATATCCACTAAATTCCTGTGCATATGTGTTTCTTTCGTAATTACTTTTACTGTTATACCTGATATTCCACTTTCATTTTTTGAGCTTATATTTATATTAAATTCATCGCTCATTTTTAGTTTATGAATTTCCTCCAAAAAAATTTCCTCAGGTACACCTAAATTTAATAAGCTTGCAAGGGTCATATCCCCTGATATACCACTTACTATATCAAAATAAAGTATTTTTTCACTCATATATTTCTCCTCAGTTTTAATAATGAAAAATCTAATAAACATTAGATTAACATCGTATAATTTATGTTTAATTTATATCAATATACCTATTATAATTTATTTATCATAGCTGCCAAATATCCTGCTCCAAAACCATTATCAATATTTACAACAGATATTCCAGATGCACAACTATTTAACATAGCCAATAATGCTGCTAATCCTCCAAAATTGGCTCCATATCCAACAGATGTTGGTACAGCTATTACTGGAACATCAACTAGACCTCCAATTACACTTGCAAGTGCACCTTCCATTCCTGCAACAGCTACTACTACTCTAGCACTATCTATTTTGTGTCTCTTATTTAAAAGCCTATGTATACCAGCCACTCCAACATCATATATTCTATCAACATCATTACCTAAAAATTTAGCTGTATAATATGCTTCATCTGCTACTGGTATATCAGAAGTTCCTCCTGTTGCAATTACAATTTTGCCTTTTCCAAGATTCTCTATAGCATGATTTTGAATTTTAAGAATTTTAGATAATTCTTCGTATTCAGCATGACTATAAATTTCTTTAACTTTTAAAAATGTTTCTTTTCTACATCTTGTCCCCAATATATTAGAACCTTTTTGATTCATTTTATCAATAATTCCTAAAATATGTTCATCACTTTTACCTTCACAATAAATTACTTCTGGATATCCATTTCTTAATTCTCTATGATGGTCTATATTGGCATATCCAAGGTCTTCATAGGGTAAATCTTTTAATTGTTCTAATGCAACATCTATATCAATGTTTTCATTTTTAACCTGTTCAAGCAATTTTCTTAAGTCCATATTATCGCATCCTTTTAAACTTTGATTTATTCTCTATCAACAATTATACCTTAATTAATATATATCTAACATCATAACCTAAAAAATAACAATACAACTTCAAAGATATTATTATAATCCAGATACTAATTATCCAGATATATATATTAAAATTGTAAATACACAAAAAAATTAAATATATACAAAAGAACTATTTCAACTTAGATACTAAAATCTAAGTCAAAATAGTTCTATATCTTAAAATTTATATTTTTAAATATTTTAAGATTACATCATTCCTGGCATACCGCCACCCATTCCTGGCATTCCTACATCTTCTTTTTCAGGAAGGTCAGCAACAGCAGCTTCAGTAGTTAAGAAAGTACTTGCTATTGATGCAGCATTTTGTAGAGCACTTCTACTAACTTTAGTTGGGTCAACTATACCAGCTTCTATCATATTTACATATTTTTCATTTAAAGCATCAAATCCAGTTTCTGCTTCAGCGTTAACAACATTTTGTACAATTACAGCACCTTCAAGACCAGCATTTATAGCTATTTGTCTTAATGGTTCTTCTAATGCTTTTTTAACTATTTGAGCACCTAGTTTAACTTCTCCAGTTAAACTCTCAACTAGTGTTCCTATTGCTGGTATAACACTAACAAAAGCAGTTCCTCCACCAGCTACTATTCCTTCTTCTACAGCAGCTCTAGTTGCATTAAGAGCATCTTCTATTCTTAATTTTCTTTCTTTTAACTCAACCTCTGTAGCAGCACCAACTTTTACAACAGCTACTCCACCAGCAAGTTTAGCTAATCTTTCCATTAATTTTTCTCTATCAAAATCTGAAGTAGTTTGCTCTACTTGATGTTTGATTTGATTTACTCTATCTTCTATAGCTTTTTTATCTCCAGAACCATCTACTATTGTAGTATTTTCTTTAGTTACTTTAACAGATGAAGCTCTACCTAACATAGATAAATCAGCTTCTTTTAAATCATATCCTAATTCTTCTGATATTACTTGACCACCTGTAAGTATAGCTATATCTTGAAGCATTTCTTTTCTTCTATCTCCAAATCCTGGAGCTTTAACTGCTACTACATCAAATGTTCCTCTTAATTTATTAACAACTAATGTAGATAATGCTTCACCTTCTACATCTTCAGCAATTATTAGTAGCTTTTTACCTTGTTGAACTATTTGTTCAAGAACTGGTAATAGCTCTTGTATGTTAGATATTTTTTTATCAGTAATTAATATATATGGGTCATTTAAAACTGCTTCCATCTTGTCTACATCTGTAACCATATATGCAGAAACAAATCCTCTGTCAAATTGCATACCTTCAACAGCATCCAATTCAGTATTCATAGTTTGAGATTCTTCAACAGTTATAACTCCATCTTTACCTACTATTTCCATAGCTTCTGCTATTAATTTTCCAACTTCTTCATCACCAGCAGATATAGAAGCAACTTGAGATATAGCTTCTTGTGTTTCTACTATTCTTGATTGATTTTTTAATTCTTCTACTGCTACTGTTACTGCTTTTTGTATTCCTTTTCTTAAAAGTATTGGGTTAGCACCTGCTGTTACATTTTTTAAACCTTCTCTGATTATAGCTTGTGCTAAAACTGTAGCAGTTGTAGTACCATCTCCAGCTACATCATTAGTTTTAGTTGCTACTTCTTTAACCAACTGAGCACCCATATTTTCAAATCTATCTTCTAATTCTATTTCTTTTGCTATAGTTACACCATCATTAGTTATAAGTGGAGAACCAAATTTTTTATCTAATATAACATTTCTTCCTTTAGGTCCTAATGTTACTTTTACTGTATCTGCTAATTTATTTACACCAGCTTCTAAAGCTCTTCTTGTTTCCTCTGAAAATTTAATTTCTTTAGCCATTTTAAACCCCTCCTAATAAATTTATTCTATATTTATTCAATAACAGCTAATACATCACTTTGTCTTAGTATTGTATACTCTTGTCCTTCTATTTTAACTTCTGTTCCAGAATATTTTTGGAATATAACCTTGTCTCCAACTGCTAATTCCATTTTTACTTCTTTTCCTTCAACTATCCCACCTGGTCCAACTTCTACAACTTCAGCTATTTGAGGTTGCTCTTTAGCTGCTCCTGGTAAAACTATTCCACTTGCAGTTTTTTCTTCTGCTTCCACTTTTTTAATTACTACTCTGTCAGCTAATGGTCTTATTTTCATTATTCACGCCTCCTAAAATATTAAGTATAGACTAGTTTGCCTATGTTTTTAGTTATTTTTAAATTAATACTACTTTTATATGTAGATTTATATATATACTTTTTATTTATTATCACTCTATCTACTAGAGTGCTAACAATTATTATAATATACCAATCACACATAATTTTCAATACCTTTTTTAATAATTTTTTATAATATTGGTGAAAACAATCTGGCTACAGATTCTTTAATTTTTTGTACAATATTTCTGTTCTTAAATACCTCTAAATTAAGTTCTTCACAATGACTTAAATCTTCATAGAAATCATCTGTCATTACTTTAATAACATCTTCATCATAGATAAAAGCATTTACTTCAAAATTAAGCATGAAACTTCTTAGGTCCATATTTGCTGTACCTGCAGAAGCAATTTTATCATCTATTATTACGACTTTGGAATGTATAAATCCTTTTTTATACAAATAAACTTTACCACCTGCTCTTAATATTTCTTCAAAATATGAATAAGATGCTATATTAACTATTTTGTGGTCTGCAATTTTAGGAAATATTATTCTTACATCTACACCACTAAGCGCAGCACTTTTTATAGCTTTCAGCAGACTCTCATCTGGAATAAAATATGGAGTCTCTATATAAACACTTTGTTTAGCTTGACATATAGCAGAAAAATAAGCATAATGAATGTCTTCCCAATCACTATCTGGTCCACTAGCTACAACTTGTATCATACTCTCACCTATATTTCCGACACTTGGAAAGTAATTTTTAGTAACTAAAACCTCTTTTGTTGTATAGTACCAATCAATCAAAAATGTCATTTGAAGCATATATACAGAAATTCCTTTAATTCTAATATGAGTATCTCTCCAATACCCAAACTTCTCATTTTTTCCTAAATATTCATCTCCTATATTTATTCCACCTGTATATCCAATTATTCCATCAATAACAACAATTTTTCTATGATTCCTATAGTTTAACTTTCCTCCTATTATAGGGAATTTTGTAGGTAAAAAAGCTGCTATTTCTATACCTACTTCTCTCATTTCTCGGAAAAATTTTCTATTAAACCAAAATCTCCAACACCCTACATCATCATATAAAATTCTTATTTTAATACCTTCCTTAGCTTTTTTTATAAGCTCTTCTTTTAACACCCTACCTATTTCACTGTCTTTGATTATAAAGTACTCTAAATGAATATGGTCTTTAGCTTCTCTTATATCTTCTATAAGTCTCTTGAATTTTTCATTTCCATCTACAAAAACATCTACTTTATTGTTCTTAGTAAATGGAAACATCCCAGTCTTTAGTAGCATACTTATGACTCTTTTTCTATAGCTACCATCTTCCTCATCTCTTAAAAGCTTATTTTGCCTTATAGATTCTTTTTCTAGTTCAACAATTTCTGTTATCTTTTCTAATGTATCAAAAAGTTTCTTTTCTTTTATATTATTAGCTAGTTTTTGAGTTTTAAATAATTTTCGTTTTCTAATATTTCTACCCGAAATAGCATATATAATTAACCCTATCCCAGGAAATATGATAAACATCAATAACCAAGACATGGTTTTTGCAGGATCTCTATTTTCAAGTAATATAATTACAGAAATTATGGCTCCAGCTAGATATGATATAATTAAATAGAACAGAAATATTGTGCCTATCACTCCCATAATTCCTTCCCCCTTAAGTCTATTTTCCTATACCCAACTCTCTTGCATAGTAAAATAGATATTGTTGTGCAAACCCAGACATTTCTCCAAATTTATCAATCCCATAAGTTCTCATTTTAGGTAAACTCATATCTTCATTTATGTAGAACTCTTGCATAACTCTCTTAACCCACACATCAACTGGAAAAGAATCATATTTTTGCATACCAAATAACGCAATACAATCACATACCTTTGGACCTACTCCATTAAATTTTAAAAGCTCTTTTCTACAATCATCTGTACTTAAATTTACATATTCAGATACCTTATAATTATTTTCTATAACTGCCTGTGTAGTACTCTTTATGTACTTGTCTCTAAAACCTGTTTGACATGCTCTTATTTCCTCTTGTGAGGCTTTATTTAACTCTTCTGGTGTTGGAAATGCATAGTATTCTTTACCTTCATACTCACCTATGTATTTACCAAAACTTTTTGATAAGTTTTCTATAGCTCTTTGTATCATAGGAATTCTATTATTAGAAGAAATTATGAATGATATAAGCATTTCCCATCCATCTTGTCTCAAAATTCTTATTCCCCATCCAAATTCAGTAGCTTTATTTAAATATTCATCCATACTTTTTAGATTGTTTTTTATTTCTGTATAATCAGTCCCTAAATCAAAGTAATTATACCAAATGCTATTAAACTCCTCTAAATTTGTATTATTTAAATATACTTTATCATCTTCTTTTTTTACATTTAATATTCTACCTTTTGCAACTCCTGTGTATGAGCCATCTTCTTGCTTATGCCATCTAAAACATTGACCACACTCAAATATATGTTTTGGATCAAAATCTGTTACTCCTTCTAGTATAACTACATTATTCTTTTCATAAACATTCATATAAAAAATCTCCTTAATATTTATATTTTTATTTTATTTATCTACTTAAATACTTAACTGTGATATGTGCATTTTTCTTATTTTAACACAAAGATAAGTAATTTCAAAATTTATAATGTTATTATTATGTAAAATAATATTTTACTTTAAATTTTCACTATAAATAAAAAATGAACTCCAATAAGCTTATACCCATCTACACTTATTAGAATTCATTTTTTATTTATATTATCAGTTATTAATAACATATTATTTTGATTAAGTAAATTGATATTATAATCAATACTTCTATTCTATATAAATATTTTTATCAAAACTATCGCTGATATAACTTGTATTGTTCCTACAAATAGACCATATAAAGAAACTGCTTTACCTTGTCTTACTAAGTCTTTTACATTAACTTTTAATCCAATTGCTGCTAGTGCTATTATTTCAAATTTATTACTTATTTCTTTGCACAATACAGATACTTCTTTTGGTATAATATTAATTGAAAAAAGTGCACAAGTTATGAAAAAACCAATTACATACCATGGTATATTTATTTTTTTCTTTTTTATTTCATCTTTTTCTTCTTCAATAATTTCACTGTTAGACTTATTTTTCAAATGTCCAAATACTAAAACAACTACAACTAAGAATATTACTCTAACTATTTTGAAAATAGTTGCTAAATCCTTTACATTTTCCCCAACTATAGCTCCACTTGCCACAACTTGACCAATTGATTGTAATGTTCCACCTATCATTGCTGATGTTTTTACAAGCTCATGACTATATAAGAATTGAGATATTATTGGAAGTAAAAACATAAGAAATATACCAGTAACATTGACAATAGTTATTGCTATTCCTTTTTCTTTGTCTGTAGCATTAACTACTGGAACTGTTGCTGCTATAGCAGAAGAACCACATACTGCATTCCCACTTGCCATAAGAAATCTAAAGTTTTCACCAAAACCTAGCTTTTTACCTATATAAAGTGCTGATACTATTGTTATTGTCATTTGTAATATTATAAACAATATGCCTGAAATTTTTAAATCTATTAGAGTAGATATACTAAGGGTTGCTCCTAATAATACTATTGAATATGATAGCAAATCTGTTTCTGAAAATTTATAGCCCCTTTGAAAGACTTTCTGATTTAAAAATAAATTTCCTACAAACATACCTAAAAATATAGAAATTGATGCTGCTCCTACTTTAGGTATTAATGTTGAAATAAATATACTAATATAACCTACTAATACAGATACAACCAACCCAGGTAATATTTCTTTTATATTCTTTAATGTAAAACTGCTTTTATTCTTTAACATAATATACCTACCTTCTAATTAATATAGTTTTCTTTACAATAATAGTATATAATTGTAATAACCATAAGTAAAATAAATATATAATATCGTAATGATTAATAATTTTAATGATTAATGTATATATTACAATTATCTGTAAGTAACTGATAAAAAATACAAAATTTTTATTATGCAAAGGAGATGTAAAAAATTGTTTGAAGAATTAAAAACATTTGTTGCTGTTGTTGAATATAAAAACTTCACCAAAGCTGGTGAATACCTAAATTTATCACAACCAAGTGTAAGTAAACATATTAAAAACTTAGAAAATTACTTTAAGGTTGTACTTATAAATAGATCTATTAAACAGAAAACTATTTTTATTACAGAAAGTGGACAAATATTATATAAAAGAGCCAAGGAAATACTAAATCTTTTAAGTGTTACATATCACGATGTAAATCAGGTTTCAGATGCTATAACTGGGCGTTTAAAGATTGGCGCAAGTTTAACTATTGGAGAATATATTCTTCCTAATTTTCTTGCACTATTTTCTCAAAAGTATCCTGATATAGATGTAGAAATTTTCATAGAAAATACATCCATTGTATCTTCTCATGTTAAGGATTATATTTTAGATATTGGACTTATTGAAGGGACTTGTTCTTCTCCCTCATTTATGCAAGAATATTTTTTTGAAGATAAGATGGTTTTAGCACTTCCGTATAATAGCCCTTTATTAAAAGATTTTAGTTTTGATAAGCTTCAAAATCAAAAATGGATAGTTAGAGAAGATGGTTCTGGAACTAGAGATTATTTAGATATGTTTTTAAGCATTAAGGAAATTATTCCAAAAAGTATGATGGTCTTTGGAAGTAATTATGCTGTCAAAGAATCAGTTAGAAATAATTTAGGAATTACAATAGTATCTAATCTCGTAACAAGCTTACCTGTTTTAAACAACGAACTGTCTGTCATAGAACTTGGAAGCAACTATAACAGACATTTTTCATATATCTTTCCAAAAGATATAACTTTATCAAAAGCAGCAAGTATTTTCATTGAAGAGTTAAAAGTATTTAGTAATTTAAATAGCATAAAAGATTAATATAATTTAAAGCTAACAATAAATTATAAGTTTTTTGAGAATGTTTATAGATTTGTGTAAATATATTTTTTCTTACTCAATATTACTGGAAATTTCTAATTCCAGTAATATTTTTATTCTCAAAATATTAAGTAAGTAATTATTTATAAATTTTTTGTTTCTTTCCTATTCATATTTAATTATTGTTTAAATAAACTTTTCATAAAGAACTGGATAGTATTTTCAATCATGTAACATTATTCAATAACTATATTTTTTAATGTTTCCATTATGTTTTTTTTATATAATCCACCATGACTAAAAACTATTTCCTCTATATCATAGTTACTTAATTTTTTAATAGCTTTTATCAATTCTTGCTTATCACTATGCATTACATCAACTGGTCTAAGTTTACCATCTCTTATATCTAATAAATCTCCAGCAATAAGTACTTTAGATTTTTTTAAATAAAGACATATATGACCCCTAGTATGACCTCCTGTGTGTATAACCTCTACTTCTTCACTTAAATTTAAAACTTCATGATTGTTTAAAGATACATCTACTGTAGTATATGATGACTTAAATCCAAATTTCATAGCATTTAACATATCAAGCATTTTATCATTAAGACTATCTATTTCTTGTTCTAACATGCAAAGTTTAAATGGGGTTTCTTCCCCTGTTATATAGTTGACTTCACTTTTGTATGCATATACCTTTATATCATTTTTAGATTTTTCTCTTAAATATTTTATATTTCCTATATGGTCTATATCATGGTGAGTTATTACTATATTTTTTAATTTATTAAAACTTGTATTACTATTATTAAGAGCATCAATTATTAAATCTCCTTGACCAGGAAGTCCAGTATCAACAAGAGTTACCTCATCTTCTGTATAGATTACTGGAATATATATAACTTTATCTTTGCCTAATATACTTGATGGAATTTCTAAAATATCTAATCCTTTTTTTAAATTCATAATATTTCTCCTTATAAGTATTGAGCTAGAGGTAAATTTAATCAAAAAAATTAAAAAACATAGATTGTCCTCTAGTTACATTATATTTATAAAAAACTATTAAAACCTAGTATATCACTGAAATAGAGAGATTACTCGACTTGATTTTTTTGTTATTTTATGATATAGTATTTAATATAAAAATAAGTAATCCCAATAGTTGTAGCTATTAAAAATATTTTTTAATTCGCATTTGATATATTATAAGATGGATAGTTCTAAAATTAAATTAACATTGAATTTCAAACCACTCTTAGTCATATTTGGGTGTTTTTTATTTTAGATAAAAGATAATTTTTATTTTAGACATCAAATATGTTGTTGGGAATCCTAACATCTGACAGAACCCTACTCCAAAAGCAAGAGGTTTAGAACCAATGATTTTCCAACCTGGAAGCACCTTCATCATAATGAATATATCAATAATAGAAACTGCAAACATACCTACAATTGGTACAAAAAGACTGATTAAACCTGTCAAAGAAACTTTTGCTAAAGAAGGAATAACAGCTGCGAACACAACCAGGTTGATAAAACCTTTGATTTTTCCTTTTTCTAAGATGTCTTTTGGTACAATACCAATACGAGTTACAAGAACACCAACAACAAGACATACAATAGAATAGTTCACATGGATAACCTCTGAAAACTCATATCCTAAATAAGAGAATATAGCTATAAGAAATATACAAATATTTGTAGAATAATATTTATCATATTTCTCACAGAATACTTGTTTTACTTTTGCTTCATGATACTCTACTAAAAGACAGTTTGCTTCCATTTTTATCAATTATGTCTACTAAAAAAGCTGTAGATAAATTTGTTTTGCACAGATTTACTTACAGCCTCAATTTTTTCTAAAAATTTTCTAAAATCTACTTTCAATTACTTTTATCATATAAAAAAAAGTCTGATTTATAGGAGTTGGTATGTTATACTTTCTTCCAAGCTCACAAATATTCTTAGAGAACATATCTACTTCTGTAAGTCTATGAGCCTCTACATCCTGAAGCATTGATGTTCTACCTTCTCTTGAATGTTCTAGTATTCTATGTAATGAATTTTCTACATCATCTTCCGTAAGGCATATACCTTTTACTTGAGCTATATCAACCACTTCTCTCATTGCAGATTTTGCTAACTCTCTTAGATATTCAGAATCTTGAAATACTCCATAAGAAGCGCCAAGTATAGCTGAAGTTTGATTCACCCCAATATTAACCATGTATTTCCACCACATGTCTCGTTGAATATTTTTTGATAATACATATTCTATATTTACACTATCAAAAACTTCAGTTATTATATCTGTTTTTCTATCTTCACTATTATCTTTATTTCCAAATACAATTATTCCATCTGTAGTATGTATAATATTATTTTCTATTTTTTTTGCATCTATATTTGTTACATATGAATATACCATTTTTTCAATTCCAAATCTTTCTCCTATTATCTCTTCACTATTAACTCCATTTAGTAAAGACATTAGTACTGTATCTTTTCCAACTAATCCATCTAACTCTTCTATATTTTCTTTTAGGTTATTATATTTTAAACCTATAATTATAAAATCAGCTTCTTGTTTATATTCATCTTTAGTTATATAATCGAAGTCATATCTTTTTCCATTTATTATAAAACCCTCTTCTAAATATCTTTTTTTTCTTTTTTGGTCACAAAGAATTTTAAAATCATATTTAGAATTTAAAAATTGTTCTGCAAAGGTAGCTCCAACAGCACCAACACCAAAAAATACAACCTTTTTTTGATTTTTCTTTAATTGATTACTCATACCGAAACCCTCCCCAATATATATAATAATTTTTTATCTTATAATTATATTGTACTGCTACCAGCTACTGTTTTGTAAATATATTTTTAACAAAAAACAGCTAGCTTTTTAAATGAAAGCTAGCTGTTTATTATATCTTATTTATATATTTAAATTGATATTTATTTAGTAAAAAAATTTGTATTTACTAAAATAATGTTAAATTTAATTAATTGGTTATTACATTCCTAATTCTTTAAATTCTCTACTTCCAGGTTTAACAACTGGTAATTTTCCTTCTTTACATAAAGGACATTCATCAGCTTCATAAACTTGAATATCAAGTTTTATTGCACTATATATAGGCATACCTATGTCATGATTAGTTCTATCAGCTATACAAGCGACACCTATAACTTCGCCACCTAACGCTTCTAATACTCTTTTTGTTTCCATAGTTGACTTACCAGTAGTAACAACATCTTCAGCAATTATTATCTTTGCACCTTTTTTAACTTCAAATCCTCTTCTTAACTCCATTGTATTATCTTTTCTCTCAGTGAATATAGCTTCTTTTCCTAATTGTCTTCCTAGCTCATAAGAAACTACTACTCCACCCATAGCTGGACCAACTACTAAGTCTATATCTAAATCTTTTATTTGTTCAACAACTGTATTTAATACCTCAGCTGCATACTCTGGAAATCTTAATAGCTTTGCACATTGCACATATCTGTTACTGTGCTTTCCTGAAGATAATAAAAAATGTCCTTCTAATAATGCATCACTTTTCTTTAATATATCTACTACATCTACTTTACTCATATTATTTTTTCCTCCATGTTAAATATTATAAAATTATATTTATTTTAATTTATATTCTTTGCTTTAATTGTACTTATTTGTCATACCTGTAACCTATATAATTCCTCTTATTTCTTCTAAATTCTTTATTCCTTCTCTATCCATAAATTCATTGATTCCATCTATTATCTCAAGCCCAATTTTAGGATTCATGAAATTTGCAGTTCCAACTTGAATACAAGTAGCTCCTGCCATTATAAATTCTATCGCATCTGTAGCTTTAGTTATTCCACCCATTCCCATTACTGGTATATTTACATTTTTACAAACTTCATGTACCATTCTAAGAGCTATAGGCTTTATAGCTGGTCCAGATAATCCAGCATATACATTTTCAAATACTGGCTTTCTATTTTTTATATCAATTGCCATTGCTTTAAAAGTATTAACTAAAGATACTCCATCAGCACCTTCTTCTTCACAAACTTTTGCCATACCCACAATATCTTCAGCATTAGGTGATAATTTTATTACTAGAGGTAGTTTAGTTGCGTTTCTTACCTCACGAACAACTTCTCTTGCCACTTCATTTTTTATACCAAAAGCCATTCCTCCTGCTTTGACATTTGGACAAGATATGTTCAATTCAATAATATCTATAGGTTTATCATTTAACAGCTTAACCCCAAGTAGATAATCTTCTAATGTTCCACCTCCAACATTAGCAATTCTAACTAAATCTAACTCACTGAAGAAAGGAAGTTCACTGTCTATAAATCCTTGAACTCCAGGATTTTCAAGTCCAACACTGTTCATCATACCTGATGGCGTCTCATGAACTCTCATACCATTGTTACCAGGTTTTTTATTTAAAGTAAGACCTTTACTACTTATACCACCAAGTTTTTGTATATCATAAATTTCATTATATTCTCTTCCAAATCCAAAAGTCCCAGACGCCATTATTACTGGATTTTTAAAATCAATATTTCCAAATTTTACGTTTAAATTAGCCATTAAAAATCACGTCCTCTCCCCAAAATACTGGACCGTCTTTGCAAGTTTTTTTATTTCCTTTAGTAGTCTTACATGTACATACTAAACACGCTCCTACTCCACATGCCATATGATTTTCAAGTGACACCATAATCCTTGTTTTAGTACCTTCTACCATTTTAACCAATTTTTCCATCATTGGAGTTGGCCCACATGTTAATATATAGTCATATTTTTCTACATCAATTATGTCTGTTACAAACTTATTTCCTACTGTTGTATATACCTCATTGCAAACTTCTCTATATTCATTTTCTAATATAACATCTTCTCTAAATCCAAGATAAGCATCGCAGTCTTTTATGTTTTTAGCAACTAAATATAATGGTGCTATACCGATTCCACCACCTACTAGAGCTACTTTTCCATCAACTTTACTATATCCATTTCCATAAGGACCCTCTAGTTTTATAGTATCGTTTACTTTTAAATTACTAATAATTTGAGTTCCTTCTCCTACTACTTTATAAAGAAAAGTTATACCTTCTTCATCTATATCATGTATACTTATAGGTCTTGAAAGGACTGGATAAGTATCCCATGCTCTTAGCATATAAAATTGCCCCATCTTACCTTCAAAAGCGCCTTTTACTTTCATTCTATACATATCTTCACCTATGTATATATTTTCTAGAATTTTATACATCCCAAAATCTCCTTTACTTCACTATTATATAATGTAACTACTAACCTTCATTTACACCTAGAAGCTTTATTATTAATGCCATTCTAACGAACATTCCATATTTAGCTTGCTTAAAATAAACAGCTCTATCATCTGTATCTACATCAACATCTATTTCATTTACTCTTGGTAGTGGATGCATTACTAACATACTTTCAGATGCTTTTTCTAATTTAGCTTTATTTAAAATATAATAGTTTTTTAGTCTTTCGTATTCTGATTTATCTTCAAATCTTTCTTGTTGAATTCTAGTCATAT
Source organism: Clostridioides sp. ES-S-0190-01 (assembly GCF_020658275.1). Lineage (NCBI taxonomy): Bacteria > Bacillati > Bacillota > Clostridia > Peptostreptococcales > Peptostreptococcaceae > Clostridioides > Clostridioides sp. ES-S-0190-01. Next base: position 131,678 of record NZ_JACVWA010000044.1, read on the forward strand.
ATAAAACATCCAAACTTCCTATAACATCATCTAAATTATTAGTTTCATAGTAAGCATGTCCCTTTATAGCTTCTTTTATATAGTCTGGCATTTTTAGTTCTTCAGGTGCTATAAATACAAACTTAGTATTTTTGTATCTCGCCATAGCCTTAACTAAAGAATGTACAGTTCTTCCATATTTTAAATCACCACATAATCCTATTGTGTGATTTTCTAAAGTTCCTTTTAATGATTTTATAGTAAGTAAATCTGTAAGTGTTTGGGTTGGATGCTGATTTCCGCCATCTCCTGCATTTATAAATGGTACTTCTGTAAATTTTGATGCTTCTGTAGCTGCACCTGATTGAGGGTGTCTCATAGCTATTATATCAACATAACTAGATACTATCCTCATCGTATCACCTAAAGTTTCACCCTTTGATGCAGATGATGAATTTGGCTCTGAAAAACCTACGACACGACCTCCTAGTCTGTTCATAGCAGATTCAAAACTTAATCTTGTTCTTGTTGATGGTTCATAAAATAATGTAGCTAATAGTTTACCTTCACATATATGAGAATATTTTGACAGATTGTCAATTATTTTTTGAGCTAATTCTAATATTTCATCTATTTCTTCTATAGAAAAGTCTTCTGGTTGGATTAAATTTCTTGATTTTAACATCTTTCGTCCTCCTTTTTTAGCCTCTCTGAACTAAAATTAAAAGTATTTTTGTACTGTTAGTAGCTTATCACCTTTACCTTATCCTGTCAAGGTATTGCGCAAATAATCATTATCTGGAAAGAATACTATTTAATAGTAATATTAATATAAGTCCACATCAAAATTTAAGATAATACAAAAACACTCTATATTGCATTTAACATATAATCATTTTATATTTCCTGATTAAATTAAATATAATATAGAGCATTTGTATTTATGTATTTATCAATTTGTTATAGTACAAATCGATTATAAGATTCTTTTTGCTGTAACAAATCTCGCTGTATAGTATGCTGAATTTATACTAGTTACACGGACTGTTTTTCCTGTTGATGGTGAATGTATCATATTACCTCCACCTACATATATACCAACATGACTAACAGAACCAGAACCATTAGTTGTAAAGAATACTAAGTCTCCTGGCTGTAAATTTGCCTTACTTACAGTTTGTCCATAATTAGATTGTGCCTTAGATGTTCTTGGTATCTTCTTTCCTACTGCATTTCTGTATACATATTGTGTGAATCCTGAACAGTCAAAAGTATTTGGCCCTTCTGCTCCCCAAACATATGGGCAACCTTGCTTAGAATAAGCCAAATTAAGTACAGCTTGAACTGCATTAGAGTTAGCTGTTGGCACATTTGAATTATTATTTTGTTGATTATTATTTGTGTTGTTTTGTTGAGTGTTATTTGTGTTTGTAGAATCTCCATTTTGAGTAACATTTTGGTCTACTTGCGGTTCTTCTATTACTGGAGCTTTATCAGTTACATAAGATGATTTTACATATCCTTCTGTTTCTCCATCTTTAACTTTCAACCAATCTCCATTTTCCTCTAAAACCAATAAAGAGCTTCCTTTTTCTAGCTCTCCAATTACTTCTGAATTTTCACTTTTATCTTTTCTTAAGTTTACTTTATCAGCGTTAGTATATCCTACCCCTTCAGATATATCTACATATCTAGTAGCTAACCAACCTTCGCCATCTTCAACTTTAACTTTAACCCATTCTCCTTGAATTCCTAGAACTGTAAATTCGTCTCCAGAATAAGCTATATTTTGAACTTGACCTTCTTCTCTTATCTTTATAGCTACTCCATCTTTTATTCTTGCAACTTTATATTTTACTTCTTTATATTCGCCTAAATTTAATTCAGTATTTGTTTTATCATCTTTATTTTGAGATGAATCATTTATTTCATCTGCATTTACAATTGAACTTACTGATAATGCCATAACTGATGCAAATACTGGTATTAATATCTTTTTCTTCACGATAAACCTCCTAAAATTTTCCCATAATTATCTTATGATTCTATTTTGTAGGTGAAGAGTACCTAAGGATAAAATACTAATACACAATACATTAATAAAAGCTCTATCTGTAACTTTTTTGTAAACCTCTTTATATAACTTTTATAGTATCATTATATTAATAAATAATAATTAATTAGTTTATCCAATATGTCACCTAAATATACATTATTTACTTCATTATATAATATGAGTTTGTAAAAGTAAAGAATTTTGTACCTTTTGAAGCTAAAGTACGCATAAATATTGTTTTATGTGTTTTTTTGTGCGTTTTTATGCATCGTATATTTTTTAATAAAACTTCTATAAAGTTAGAAATATAGTGAATTTTTTAACTTATTCTAAGTAAAAAGTCACCTTTATAAAAGTGACTTTTAGATTATAATTTTTTTAAATTTGATTATGGTTCTACTAGTATATCATAAAATTCTACAACAATCTCCATTCTGTCAGAATCTTTAGGAGTTAATCCTATACTTTCACAGTTTTCTTTATGTTCTCTTCTCATACTTTCAGGAGCATCTGCATATGTAAATGGTATGGTTGAAACTGTCATAGAAAAAATGTTTCCTGTAACTTTTACATCTTTAGGCAATATATTCAAATCAATGATACTAGTTAAGCTAATCTTTAAAAAAGTAATAGAAGATAATAAGCATAAAATTAATGCTATTAAAATACCATTTTTATATTTTTCATTAAACATATTCATTACTCTTTTTCTAATATCAGATTGTTTATGTAATCCAGCCACAAATTTATTTGAAGTATTTGAACCTCTTCTCATTGCATTTATAATTGTTAAAGCATAGTCTTGTTTTTCTTCTTCACTACGGTTCTTTAAAACTCTCTCATCACAATAAAGTTCACAGTCTAAATCTATATGTTTATCCATTATATATACAAATGGATTAAACCAATATACTATTTTCAAAAATATCATTACATACTTTAGACAAAGGTCTTTACTCTTAAAATGCATAAGCTCATGCCTAAAAATCCAGTCGAGTTCTTTTAAATTATAGTCATGTGGTGGTAAAAGTACACATGAATCAAAAAATGCTGGTGTTTCAACTTCATAAGAATATTTTAATTTTATATCTTTTGTTATATCAAATTCTTTTAATATATCTTTATAAAGATTTATTATTTCTTTATCCTCAACATCATAGGATAAATCATTTATTAAATTTTTAAGTTTTATGTATTTAAATATAGTATAAATTAAATATATTACTACAGTTATAAGCCAAGTATATAATAAAATATTATTCTTTAAATTTGAAATATTATTAAAGCCTTCTAAATTTATATTATTAATATTGATATTTTCTTTGTTTCTCAAGATGTTTATTGTAAATGTATAGTATGTAAAAGGTAACAACAACTTAATAACTATTATCATCCATATGTAATAATTAAATTTTTTACTAAATCTTTTGAATACATTTTTCTTAAAAATCAATATCAGAAAAATACTTAAGCTACTTACTATAGTAGTTCTAAAAATCCCATTTAGAATTAAGTTAGTCATTAATTCTCACCCATCTTATTTTTTAATATTTTATATTTAAGTTTAATTATTTGTTAAATTTTTCATAAAATGTTTTTAAATTTTCAATTTAAATGTTTATTTAATAAAATTATTTTAATATTTATATACATTTAATAGCATATTAAATATATATTATTTCTTGTTTTTATTAGATATTCTTTACTCTTTAATATATCTATTTCTTATTGTTTTGAATTATCATAAGTTATAATAATAAATAATCTTTGTTTAATTATAACTTAGCAAGAATTAGCTCACAATTTTCATTAGTTAATTAAAATAATTATCTATAAATTTTATTTTTAATATTTTATCATAATATTATAAATAACAGTTGAAAAATGTCTTAAATAATTTTGATTCATCTAATTTTTAATGCTTGTACACAATACAATTTTTTTATACCTTGGATAATTATATTTTATTATTTGATATGGATAAATTCCTATACCCATATCATAATTGAGTATCTATAAGAAGGTTTAATTGATGACTCTAGACAATTTAACTATTGCATTAATACATCATTATATTGTATGGGAGTATCTATAATATCAGAATCTTTAGGAATCATGCCCAATGCTTCACAATTTTTTTTATATCTTTCTCTAACTTTTTCAGGAGCATCTGCATATGTAAATGGTAAAGTTAAAACTACTGTACTACCAATAATTTGTGTTTCTTCCATATTTTTAGGTAATACATTTAAATTAACAATACTGGTTGAACTAATTTTCAGAAAAGTAATAGAAGATAATAAGCATAAAGTTAATGCCATTAGAATACCATTTTTATATTTTTCATTAAACATATTCATTACTCTTTTTCTAATATCAGATTGTTTATGTAATCCAGCCACAAATTTATTTGAAATGTTTGAACCTCTTCTCATTGCATTTATAATTGTTAGAGCATAATCTTGTTTTTCTTCTTCACTACGATTCTTTAAAACTCTTTCATCACAATAAAGTTCACAATCTAAATCTATATGTTTGTCCATTATATATACAAATGGATTAAACCAATATACTATTTTCAAAAATATCATTACATACTTTAGACAAAGGTCTTTACTCCTGAAATGCATAAGTTCATGCCTAAAAATCCAATCAAGTTCTTTTAGCTTATAGTCATGTGGTGGTAAAAGTACACATGAATCAAAAAATGCTGGTGTTTCAACTTCATAAGAATATTTTAATTTTATATCTTTTGTTATATTAAATTCTTTTAATATATCTTTATAAAGATTTATTACTTCTTCATCCTCAACATCATAGGATAAATCATTTATTAAGTTTTTAAGTTTTATGTATTTAAAGATATTATAAATTAAATATATTACTACAGTTATAAGCCAAGCATACAATAAGATGCTATTCTTTAAAGTTGAAATATTATTGAATCCCTCTAAATTAATATTATTAATATTGATATTTTCTTTGCTTCTCAAGATGTTTATTGTAAAGGTATAGTATGTAAAGGGCAATAACAGCTTAATAACAACTATCATCCATATGTAATAATTAAATTTTTTACTAAATCTTTTAAATACATTTTTCTTGAAAATCAATATCAGAAGAATACTTAAACTACTTACTATAACAGTTCTAAAAATACCATTTAGAATTGAATTAACCATATATTTTCACCTAACTTATTTATTAGTATTTTGTATTTGAATTTAATTAGCTCTCTAAGTTCTTTCTATGACTTTTTATGTAATAATAAATGTCCATCTTACTTCAATGTGTATTGATTCTATATAAACATGGAGATTTAACTAAAGTTAAACTAGTTTTTGATTTCCTTTACAAAACCTCTTTTATTTAAATCATATTTATTTTAGAAATATATTTATTTTTATTTAATATTTTTTCAATTAAGTTTATAAAACTATTTTTATTTAATTATAGCTTATTCATAATTAGCACGTCAATTGACAAGAATTAGTTTAAGTCATAAATATAGACTCTATCTAAAACCCATTAATATTACATTGTAAATGTTTTGAAAGTAAATAATTTTAATTGCATCAACTTTAGTTTTATTGCTTCTAATTGTATTTAATTTTTTTCATAAGTTACACTAATATGTTCTACAAAATAAAAAATGACCCAAATCACTTTGAGTCATATAACTTTTAAGGACTGTACATAGTACAGCCCTTTTTATATATTAAATAATTATATCCTATTATTTATTAAGAGTAAATTCTAGTACCATCCTCTTAATTTCATAGCTTCAGCAACTCTCTTAATTGAATGCATATAAGCAGCTTCTCTCATTGTAACATTGTACTCTTCTTTGATTTTCCAAATAGATTCAAATGCTTTAACCATAGCTACTTCTTCTTTTTGCTCTACTTCTTCTTCTGACCAGTAGTATCCATATAAGTTTTGTACCCACTCGAAGTAAGAAACTGTAACTCCACCAGCATTAGTTAATATGTCTGGAGTAAGAACTATTCCTCTTTCAGCAAATACTTCATCAGCCTCTGGAGTAGTTGGTCCATTAGCAGCTTCACAAACTAATTTAGCTTTTATAGATTCAGCAACTTCTTTAGTTATAGAGTTTTCTAATGCAGCTGGTATTACTATATCAACATCTGAAGCCCAGAACTCTTCTAAAGATATTCTCTTAGCTCCTGGGAAGTTTAATAAGTTACCATGCTCTTTCATATGATCTAACATAGCTTGACCATCTAAACCATTTTCATTGTATATAGCATAAGAACCTTCTGATTTACACCATTCAGCCATAGCTACAACAGTACCACCAAGTTTTTCACAGTTAAGAACTGTGTAAGAACCAACGTTTCCTATACCTTGAACAGCTAATTTAGCTTTTTTCATATCTATTCCTAATTTAGCAGCAGCTTCTCTTGCAGTTACAGCAACACCAAATCCAGTAGCAGCTGTTCTTCCTAAAGAACCACCAAATTCAACTGGTTTACCAGTTAAAACACCTATAGCACTTTGTCCAGTTAATTTATTATATTCATCAACCATCCAAGACATTATTTGTCCATTAGTGTTTACGTCTGGTGCAGGAACGTCAACTTTTTCACCTATTAATTTATATATTCCATCTATGTATCCTCTACTTAATCTTTCTAATTCACCTTGAGATAAAGTTGATGGATCTACTATTATTCCACCTTTACCTCCACCATATGGTATACCTGTTACAGAACATTTGAAAGTCATCCATATAGATAAAGCTTTTACTTCGTCTCTTGAAACATTTGGATGGAATCTTATTCCACCTTTTGTTGGCCCTACTGCATCATTATGTTGTGATCTAAATCCTTTAAAAGTTTTTATAGAACCGTCATCCATTTTTACTGGAATTGAAACCTCAATAACTCTCATAGGTTCTTTTAATAATTCATAAACTGCTGGTTCCATACCTAATTTATCACATGCATTTTTTACTTGAGATTGCGCCATCTCGAAGACATTTACATCTTTTCCTGACATTTGAAAGCCCCCTTATAAATACGTTATAATTATGTATACTCCATTTAGAAAAACCATTTCCTAAATTTACAGTTTAATTATAGCACACTTTATTGCAAATTAGTATATCATTTTTTCAGTTTATTTTTTAACATGGGAGGAAGTTTATTTTTTTAATTTTATGAATGTTAATATCTATTTTTTGTACATTAACTAAAGTCATTCTCTCAATAGACTTTTTTATTATCTGTTGCATACTTTCAATTTTTTTTATAATTTCTAAATCATTGATATTTATACTTACAAAAATATTCATAAAATTATTGCAATTCTCTATATTGATTTTATTTATTCTATCAATGCTTCCAAAGTTGTACACTTCATATTCAATTATTTGTTTAATTACATCTGCATCAATATAAACTTTGCCAATATAACTAAAAGTAGGTCTTATAATTGTCTTTTCTAAAACGACCATATTTATATTATTTCCTTTTCTAAAAAGCCTTTTTAATGGATTTATACTAAGACCACTTGTCATATTTTTTATTTCAACTGCTGGAACAGGAATTACATGATTTCCTTCTTTTCTAGATTGTTTTGCTATTGCTATTTCATATTTAGTACTTATATCTTGAATATTTATAAATTTATAAACTTTTCCGATTGATAATCTATCTACAATCTGATTAATCATTTTTTTTGAAGTTCCTATAACAAGAATCTTATTTATATTTTCCTTCTCTATTACCTCTCTAACCTTCTGCCGATGTTCTAAATTATAAAAAATAGCTCTTTTAACTGCCTCAACAGTAGTCTTTGCTTGTTTTGCTGATATACCTGCTAAAACTTTATTTCTATATATTAAAATACCATCATCAATTATATAATCTATGTCATTTTCATATGCAAACTCTAGTGCCTTATAACTTTTTCCTGTACCACTTGACCCAACTAAAGCATATACTTCCATTTGATATCTCCTTTATTAAATAGTTTCAGACTAATTGCTTCAAAACTTTATTATTAATTAAAGTTATTATATCACTACTAATTGAATATTATATCCAATACTAAAATTTATAAAATAAATAAAATACTAAAAGATAAGATTCCTTTATAAAGTAAAAAGTTGATTCAACGAAAAATCAACAAAAAAAATTTTACTTTTTAAAAAAAAGGAATATAATATACTTTAAAGCAAGGAAAACTTACTGGATTTACATTAAAAGGAGCTGGTAATATGAACATTACAAAAAATTTTTTAAAAGACTATTTAGAAAAATTTAATGAAACACCATTTCTAGTTAGGCTTAAAGATGGGGAAGAATTTCTAGTTGGAGATAGCTCTCCTCAATTTAAAGTTATTGTAAATAATGATATTAGCAAATCTGAATTATTAAAAAGTACATCTTTAGCACTTGGAGAGGCCTATATAAATAGAGACATTGAAATTGAAGGAGATTTATTTTTAACCTTAAACCTACTTCTAAAACAAATAGACAAATTTAGTATTGATAACTCAGCTGTAAAACATTTGCTACATTCATCTAATTCGATGAGACATCAAAAGAAGGAAATACACGCTCATTATGACATTGGAAATGATTTTTATAGTTTATGGCTAGACAAAACACTTAGTTATTCTTGTGCATATTTTAAATATGATAATGATAATCTTTACGAGGCTCAGGTTAATAAAGTTCATCACATATTAACTAAACTAAATTTAGAAGAAGGTATGAGTCTTCTTGATATTGGTTGTGGATGGGGATTTCTATTAATAGAAGCTGCAAAAAAATATAAAATTCATGGTGTGGGAATTACACTTAGCGAAGAACAATTTAAAGAGTTTAATACTAGAATTAAAGAAGAGAATCTTCAAGATTACCTTGAAGTAAAACTTATGGACTATCGAGAACTTAAAGAATCAAACCTTACATTTGATAGAGTTGTTAGCGTTGGTATGCTTGAACATGTTGGCAGAGAAAACTATGAACTTTTTATTAAAAATGTAAATGCTGTCCTAAAAGATAGTGGATTATTTTTGCTTCACTATATAAGTGGCTTAAAAGAATCTTATGGAGACCCTTGGATAAAAAAATATATTTTCCCAGGTGGAGTTATCCCTAGCTTAAGAGAAATGATACATATTTGTAGCGATTATAACTATCATACTATAGATGTTGAAAGTTTAAGATTACATTATGTAAAAACTTTATTATCTTGGCATGAAAATTTCTATGATAATCTTCCTAAGATTAAAGAAATGTTTGATGATAAATTTATAAGAATGTGGGATTTATATCTTTGTTCTTGTGCTGCTGCTTTTAATACTGGCATTATAGATATACATCAAATACTTTTCACTAAAGGCATAAAAAATGATTTACCTCTAACTAGAGATTACATGTATTCTTGTTCAAAATAGATATTTTTATAAATTAATCAAATTTTGAACTTAATTATAAAAATAGAGCTATCTTTAAGTAAAGATTTTTATAAAGTAAAAATTCTCTATATTAAAATAGCTCTATTTATTATATTCTTATAAGCTTCTATTCAGCTATGTATTATACACTATAACAAAACTCTCCATTTTCTTTTATGTTAAAGAAGTCTGCATAACACACATCAAATATCCTATTTTCTAAATCAGATATTTCAACCTTATTTTTTATCAAATAAGTTAATACACCTACATATGAAATATCTCCTTGTATAACTGCTCCATAGATTATATTATCTTTAAAAATAAACTTTTTATAACAATCATTTCCATGTCTAGTTAATACTTTATAACTATCATCTACAGGTGTATTCATGCCTATAGAAATGGTTGGTATATCCATAAAATTCATACTATTTTTAAAAGCAAATTCATCTTCTACCTTTTTATCTTTTCCAACCATATTGTGTGCAGCTATAATTCCTTGTTTTACAGCTATAGGCCAGATAGCATTTTTACCTACAACATCCCCTGCTGCATAGATATCTTTTTGCGTTGTTTGGCATCTATCATCTATTATTATGCCTCTATCATATTCTATTCCTGTTTCATCTAAAAAGTCAGCATTAGGTTTCACTCCTGTAGCTACGATTACCATGTCTGCATCAAGAATTTCTCCATTTGAAAATGCAACGCCTTTAACATCTTTACTATCATCTAAAACAATTTCTTGTATTGATGCACTTGGATAAAATTTTACGCCTTTTTCTTTAAATTTATTTTCGTATACTGATGCTGTATATTCATCTAATTGTCTATCTAGAATATATTTTTCCATAAAGGCCACTGAAATATCCAGCTGTTCATATTTAAATAGACCAATTAAAGCATCTATTCCAACTAATCCTGCCCCTATTATAACAACTTTCTTTGATTTTTCTGCCTTCTCTTTTATTTTATAAATATCATCTATGTTTCTTACAGAGTATACAAAATTTCCTTCTCTTAAATTCTTTATAGGAGGAATAGCAGAAGATGCACCTGTAGCTATTAAAAGCTTATCATAATTTACAGCGATGTCTTCCATTTGAACTAGTTTTTTATCTGTATCTATTCCTTTAACCGTTTTACCTGAAATCCAGTTTATGTTGTTTTTCTCCATAAAGTCTTCATCAACAAAGTTTATTTGCTTTAAAGTTCTGTGTTCAGATATAACATGATGTAGCATACATCTTGAGTATATATTTTCATCTTTAGAAATTACCACTATATTAGAATCTTTATCTAATTCTCTCAATGTTTTTGCTGCATTTATACCAGCAGCACTAGCCCCTAACACTACATAATTCATCATTTTCCTCCTTCTGTAATTCAATTGCACCACTTGGACAATTAGCTACACATCTAGGATATTCTTCATCTTTACATAAATCACATTTAAGTATGTTTTGCTTGCTTCTATCATCTGGTTTTAATAATCCATATGGACAAGACATTACACACATATAACATGAACCACATTTTTCTTCATCATATGAAACGATTCCACTCTGACTATCTTTATGCATTGCACCACTCATACATGCTAAAGCACATTCTGGCTCATCACAGTGTCTGCAAAGAATTGGAACTGGATTATTATGTTTGCTATCTAGTTCTATATGCCCTCTACTATCATTATCTACATTTTCTAAATCAAGAGTATACATGTTATAATCTTTATTATGCTTTAACATACAAGCTAATACACAACTTTTACAGCCTGTACATAAATCTTTATTTATAAAAATTCTATGCATTACATTCCACATCCTTTAACCCTAAATTTTTTCTTCTGTCTATTATTATTTGTTCTAATTGATCAGCTGAAGATTTAGGATCTGGATTCACTATAACATGTCCTCCTGTTAAGTCTTTTAATTTTTCTGTTAATACCTCTGTTACTAACTTTCCTCCTGTTATAAATGGAGGTAATGCTAAATGAAGAGGTAAACCAAGAGCAAGTCCAAAAGCTCCATCAGCTAATGCTTGTTCTTCCAACCATTGTGGAGCTGAAAGCACTAATGGTAATTGTGGTAAATCTATTCCAAGCTCAGCCGCTAACTCTGTTGCTACTATTTCAAGTCTACCTATAGCTAAACATGGCCCGAAATTTAATACTGGTGGTATTCCTAAAGTCTTACATACTTCTTTTAAGTTTTCCCCTGCTAATTCTTCTGCTCCAGGTGACATAAGACCAACATTTTCTAATCCTCCAGTAGAACATCCTGCTGAAAGTACTATAATATCTTTTTTAATTAACTCCTTAGTCAATTCAACAGTATTTATATCATGACCTCCTGCTGTCATATTTGAACATCCTACAACAGCTGCAACCCCTTTAATTTTTCCTTCTGCAATTAAATTAATAAGAGGTTTCCATGAATCTCCTAAAAATGCTTTTAAATTCTTTTCACTTACACCAGTTAAAGACTGCTCAAATCCATGGTCTTTTGGTATATCTATTTCAACACTTCCTCTTCTCTCCTTATAAGATTCTAGTGATTTTTGTATTAATGAATTACTAAGTTCATCTAAATTACTTCTATCTAATTCTATATATTCTGCATTTGCTTTTTTAGCAACATCATCTAAGCAAACCATTTTTACTTTATACTTATCTGCTATTGGCTCAAGTCCAGGTATAGTACAGTTAAATTCAGAAAGAACTATATCTATTGCTCCAGTTGATAAAACAGCTTCACTTGTAAAGTTATTACCCGCATGACCAGCAAATACTTCTTGATAATGTTCTCCTCTTAATTGTAAGTCTTGACCAACACATGTACATCCTACTAACTTAAATCCTTTTGCCCCAACAGATTGAGCTAACTTTATAACATCTTCATCTTTTAATCTATCTTGGAAATTTGCAAATGTTGAATGTTGATGACCTGTTATCATTATATTTATGTAGTCTGGATCTATTACATTAAATCCTACAGGAGCCATTCTTATAACTGGTTCTCCTAACATAACATCATTTAAAAGATTCGTTAGAGTAAGACCATATAACCCTGTTGATATTCCTAAATTTAAACAGTTAACTAACATGTCTACTGGGTCACTGTTTAAGTTTGTTGATGATTTTACTATTGCATCAAATACTTCTGATTTTGCACCACCAGGCATTATGCCTAACTCTTTCCATTTTTTTACTCTAGGTGCATAAGCTATTTTTTCTACTAATTCCATCTTGTCATCTCTTGATTTATATAAATCATTTATAACTTTATCAGCTACTTTTATACATTTATCGTATTTTTCATCACTTTCTATTCCAAACATCTCTGCTAATTGATTTAATGTTTTTTCTCCCTTAATAACACCTTTAGTTATTCCAACATTTTTTAAATTCTTAGCTGTATTTTCTACCACATGTAAATAACAAGCTGCTCCTGATGCTACTGCTCTTAAAAAGTTTCTTGCTACTATAGTATCTGCATCTGCTCCACATACACCTCTTGGTGATTTTGGAGTTACTCTACATGGTCCATTTGAACAGAGTCTACAACAGACTCCTTGAAGTCCAAAACCACATTTAACCTTTTGATCTTCTGTTCTATGAAATGCTGTTTCAACATCCTTTGAAGCTACAAAACTTTCTAATTTCTTGTCCGCACTTTCGCACATTTTACAAGTGTTACAAGCCATTACAAATTCCCCCTTATATTTTTATATTAAAAAAGTAGATTTGATAGTATTATAGCAATTGACTATAATTTAACTATTAAAATCTACTTATTTAATACCACGTTTTCCCAACTTTAAAACAAAATATAAATTATTAAAATAAATATATATATTTATTTTTTTTTACACTTTTAATTATTTAAATCTTTACTTATTTTTTCTAGCTTATTTAAAACTCTACCTTTCTCACTTCCATCTAGTACTTTTGGTTGATAATTATTCCTAGAACTACTAGATGTTATTGCTGTTGGTATTATATTTGGCTCTTTAATTGAAGATAGTTTATTATCTGAGAAGGTAAAAGTTTGTTGATATATATAGCTATCTGTATCAGAAGGATTCTTATTTCCTCCAAAACAAAAATTTCCTAAACTGTAAGCTATATACTTATCTTTATACTTTTCTATACCTTGAACTACATGAGGATGAGAACCTATAACCAGGTCTGCACCCTTATCTATTGCATAATGAGCAAAATCTTTTTGTTTTTTATCTGGATAATATTCCAGTTCTATTCCCCAGTGAAAATAAACCATAACAACATCTGACTTCTCTTTTATGGCTTTAATATCATCTTCCATTTGTTTTAAGTTTTTTTCATTGTATTCAGTTGACAATCCATTATATCCCAATAAACCTACTTTAATTCCATTAACATCTATTACTGCGTCTTTACCTAAACCAAAATAATTTATCTTATTTTCATCCAGTATGAACTTTGTATCTTTCATACCTTCCTCAAAATAATCCTCTGAATGGTTATTTGCAACACTTACTGCTTCTACACTTCCAGACTTCAAAATGTTTATATATTCTGGTTTGCCTTTAAATGCAAACTTCTTCTCTTTCGCCTTTGATGCATTAGTAAGAGGACCTTCTAAATTAACTACTGTTAAATCATCTTTTTCAAATATAGATTTTACATTTTTAAGAAAATAATCATTATCTTTTCCTTGTCTTTCAAATTCATGGTCGAAACTACCATAGTATGATGAACCTTTATAGTTTCCCATAGTTACATCACCAGCAAAACTTATAGTTATATCTTGTTTTACAGGCTCTCTTTTTTGTTCTTCAACCTGACTTTGATTATTATTAGAATCTTTTTTAATGTTATTTTCCTTCTCAGAATTATTAGAACACCCTACTACAAATAACAATAAACTCATAATACATATGTAAACTAACTTATTTTTCATGTTAAATCTCCTTTAAAGCAACAAATTCTTAATAAAATATACTCTTTTAAAAGTATAACATTTTTAAATGTACTCCATACATAACTTTTAAACTTTAATTTTATTTTTAAGGTAAACTTCTCTAAGATAAATAAAAATATAAGCAGATTAAACTTTATTGTAAAACTTTAAAATAAGAATATCATAATAAAGTTTTTGTTGTAGAATTAATTTAATTGTTATATTCAATAATATTTGTTATAATGTTATTGAATTACAATACATATAAAAGGGAGGATTTCAAAATGGCATATAAAATTACTGACGCTTGTATAAGCTGTGGTGCTTGTGAGGCTGAATGCCCTGTTAGCTGTATATCAGCTGGAGACGACGCATATGTTATAGATGCTGGTTCTTGTATAGACTGTGGTTCTTGTGCAGGAGCTTGTCCTGTAGATGCACCTCAACCAGAATAATAATTGGTTATTCATAAAGAGACTGGCTTAATTTGATTTTATCAATATTAATCAGTCTCTTTTATTTATAGCTTAATTGTATTTTATATTTTAGAATGATACTCTGATATATAAATAAATCAGTTTTAAATTATTCGTTAAATATGACTCATTTCTAAGCTATTAATTTTAATATCACCTATATACCATATTCTATTTTCACAAGTTATATCTTGTTTTGCATCAAAAAAATTCAAATATAATCTATGAATATTACTATAAGTTTCTTTACATATGTTTATTTCTCAAGTCCACAGGATTCTTATTTTCTACTTTTCTATAAATAGCATATAATATGGAGTTAAATATAAATCTAATATTTTTAAAAACTATTTTATATATTCAATACTCTTATACTTTATTTCTAAAAATATACACCGTACTCTCATTACTCAAAACCTGATTTTTTATTATTTTAAAATATTTTTTAGTTTATTTGTTTTAGTTTTTTCAATAAAAAGGCATTGAACAGATATGTTATTATTTAAATATGTGTATTATCACAAGCTTATCTATTACAGGATGCTTATTTTGTATACTAAAAAGAGAGGCTCTATTGCATGATCTTTAAAACCATTTTGGAGCACTCTCTTCTTTATCCAATACCACATTCATATTCTTGTTCATTTAAAAAACTATAATAATATTTTCCAGTATTTATAAGTTCCTCATGAGTTCCCTCCTCTACAGATTTTCCGTCCTTGATGACATATATCTTGTCTACATTTTTTATTGTCGATAGTCTATGTGCTATAATTATAGTTGTTTTATTTTTCAAAAACTCATTTATATTTTTTAATATATCTCTTTGTGATATATTGTCCAATGCTGATGTTGCTTCATCAAATATCAATATTTTAGAATTGCTTAGCAACGCTCTTGCAATAGATATTTTCTGTTTCTGTCCCCCAGATAGTTTTACACCTTTCTCTCCAACTATAGTTTCAAAACTATTCTCAAGGTTGCTTATAAAATCATACACATCGATTTTTTTACAGATATACTCTACATCGTTTTTAGATATATTTTTATTCCCTAAAGTTAAATTGTTGAAAATTGTATCATCAAATAATAGTAAGTCTTGAGTTATAACAGATATCTGTTTTCTTATATCCACTAAATTATAATCCTTTAAATCAACATCATCTACTTTTATACTTCCTTTATCAATATCCCAAAGTCTAAATATCAACCTAGCTATTGTAGATTTACCACATCCGCTAGATCCAACTAATGCAGTTGTTTTTCCATTTTTAAACTCTAAAGTTAGATTATCTATAGTCTTAATCTCATTATCATAGGAAAATTCAACATTCTTAAATTCGATATTGCCTACAAAATTTTCTTTACACCTATTTCCATTATTATTTTGTTTTATAATTACTGGTTCATCCAATGCATTAAATATCCTATCTATGGAGACTGATGCCTGTTGAATTCTAGTATTAGACTTAATTATACTTGTGCAAGGCATAATCAGCATACTTGTATATTGTTGAAATGCAATAAGTTCCCCTATACTCATTTCCCCCTTTATTATTTTTATTCCTCCATAACAATAAATTGATATTGTTATTAAACTGCTCAATATCATTGCTATTGAAATATTTGTTGAAATTATTGTATTGAGCCTTATCCATTTATCTACTATTCCTTTTTCTTTTTTTACATATGTTCTAAAAAACTTTAATACTGATTTTGATATCACTATATTCATCATATTAGAAACATATTCTTGAACTAAGTTTGACACATCTCCTGAATCTGTTCTTATTTCTTTTGTCTTAAGTGCTATTTTTTTTGTAAATTTCGATTGACTAAATATTATTACTATCTGAATTACTAAAACTATAAGTAATAAATCAAATCTAATATTAACTAAAAATACTAATGCCGAAAAAGCTGTTATAACATTTACAATCAAAGAAAATATCATTTCTATCCCAAAATTCTCAACTATAAATATGTCATTTTCTAATATGGTTAATATATTTCCAGATTTTATATTTGTGTAATAGTTGCCAGATAGTTTTGATAGATGTTTTAGTAGCTTTAATTTTAGATTTATTGTTATTCTTTTTTTCATCTTTGAATATATATATTGTAGAGCTATTTCAGATAATGCCACGGTTATCTTTATTACAGAAAATACTATAACAAGCTTTATCAGCAATTCTACATTCCCTAGTTGTATAGCATCATCTAATATAATTTTTATCACTTGAGGAATTACTAAATCCAAAGCAGATATTGTCAATACGATAATAAATGCCATCATAATAACAACTCTATTATTTTTAAAAACCATTCTTAGAAATTTCTTTATATTTTTTTTATTTTTCAAAAGTTTACCTCCCAAGCATCTAAACATAACAAAACTTCATAAATAAAATATTATTCACACTTGTCCATTTATATTTAACTCAACAAGTTTTGTTAGAGTATGTACTGACACAAAGTCATATCTTGAGACATTTAT
This sequence comes from Clostridioides sp. ES-S-0190-01, assembly GCF_020658275.1. Taxonomy (NCBI): domain Bacteria; kingdom Bacillati; phylum Bacillota; class Clostridia; order Peptostreptococcales; family Peptostreptococcaceae; genus Clostridioides; species Clostridioides sp. ES-S-0190-01. The sequence goes on from NZ_JACVWA010000044.1 coordinate 149,067, forward strand.
GTATTCAATTTTTATATTAAATTTCTCTTCCATTTTTCTTATTACACTGAAACAATTATGATCATTTAAACCAACTCTATTACTAAACAAATTATAATCATATATATCTTCACTCTTATTATCTATTTTTAATACTTCTTTCAAAGTTTCCTTTACACTTTTTAAAATATAATTATTACTGTCATATGGTTCAACTTTATTATCATAATATCTTTTACTTGATAATAAGTCACTCTCAGACCATCTATTTTTTAATGCTAAAGATTCAAGTTCTTCATTCAAACCTTCCAATTCTATTTTGGGATATTTTGACATAACCTTAGCTATTTTTCCTGTTAATCTAGCTGTAGCTTGGCTGTTGCTTTTCCCAAATAATTGATATGAGTTATTTAAACTACAACTTAAATAAGAATTGTTGTCTATTACACATTGTATGTCATAATCCTTATTGTACCAAAATGAATCCTTATTCTCTAAGATAAATCCTTTTACTCCTATTACATTATCAAATATACATGGATAACTTGATTTATATCTATTTGCAAGTGAGCTTACTATTATTTTCCCATTTAAAAATAATTCTTTACATATACTATATAAATCACTTTGAAATTTATTTTCCTTTATTGATAAGCTTAAATTTATCAACCTTATATCTGTTTTCAATATAAATTTTAATGCTTCTTCAAGAACTTGTATATTGCTTCTTCCTTGACTATCCAATATTTTAATTGCAAATATATCTATATCTTTAAATTCTTTTTTTATTAGAGATGCACAAGCACTCCCATGACCATTATCATCACTGTATTCATCTCCAATTAATATATTTTTATCATTTAATATAAATGACCTTCCTCCAATTATATTTTCTTTTAAATAGTCATGTTTAATATCTATTCCAGTATCTAATATTGCTACTTTCACTCTGCTCATTGTAAAATCACCTATTCTTTTATTTTCCCATCAATTATAGAAATAACTCTATCTGAAATTTTGGCAATATTATTATCATGAGTTACAAGAAGTAATGTTTTATTAAGCCTTTTAGTAGACATCTTTAAAAGATCTATAACTATATCGCTATTTTTACTGTCTAGATTTCCTGTAGGTTCATCTGCTAATATAATGCTTGGAGATGTAGATAATGCTCGTCCTATAGCAACTCTTTGCTGTTGACCCCCAGATAACTGACTTGGAAGGGATTTCCTCTTATCTTTAAGCCCAAGCATATCTATTAATTCGTTTATATAATTCTCATCAACTTTTTCTTTTCCCATTAACAGTGGAAGTTTAATATTTTCTTCAACTGTAAGTATTGGGATTAGATTATACTGTTGAAATACAAAACCAATTTTTTTCCTTCTATATTCTGACATAGTTATATCTGAAAATATATTTATATCCTTATTATCAACAATTATTTTTCCAGAAGTAGCTCTCTCAATACCTCCTAATAAATAAAGCAATGTGCTTTTTCCACTTCCACTTGGACCCATTATTGATACAAATTCGCCTTTATCAATTTCAATATTTATATTTCTTAGAACTTCAACTCTTGATTCCTTTCTCCCATATATCTTGCACAAGTCTATTGTTTTTAATATATTCATTTTTCCTCCTGTAACTTTATTCTACTCCATTTATACATTCAACCACACGTTTGCTTTTAATTTGCTTGAATTGCAAATGAGCAGTTACAGCTCCTATAATTATATTTACTGCTGTAATTAATATATAATCCCAATATAGTAGGCTAAATTCTATTCCTAAACTTGATACTCCACTATTGAGATATATTCTTTTCTGCAAAATACATGATAATATAACGGTAACTAAACTTGACAATACTCCATAAGATATACCTTCATATACTATCATTTTATTTAAAATCTTTTGATTTGCTCCTATTGCTATTAATATTCCAAATTCATTGATTCTTGAGATTATGCTATATCCTATATTATTTATCACATTTATAATAGTAATTATAAAAATTATAAATACTATTCCTGTATTATAAATTTTGATTTTTTTATTTAATATCTCAACATCTTGTTTCTGCTTCACTATATTTGTCAATATTATTCTTTTAGCATTTGATTTTGATATGATTTTTGATATTTTATCTTCTATATTTTTATCATCTGCGCCTCTATCTAAGTTGATATTAACAGAATAATAATCATTTATACCTGTGCTAGCTTTAAATGTTTCCTGGTCGACAATAACATCCACGCTATTACTAGTTGTATTATACGCTTCATGCATATAATCATATGATACTATAGCTCCAACTTTAAATTGTTTATATACATATTCTGAATCGTAATCAGTTAATTTATAATACTTATCATCTATAATATTATCTTTCCTAAATTTTATACTAATTTCGTCACCAGGTTTTATATCTACAACACTTTTTCCATTTACTTGTGGAACAGGATTTTTTCCATTTATTTGAGGGATATATACAATAGCCAAATTATTTTCTTTAATTTTATTTATATCTATATTTCCTTCTATAATATAATCTTTCAATCTATTAAGAGCATTATCATTATATCCTCTAAAGTTGTTCTTTAAAATAGTCTCTTTTATTAATTTATCATTCATCAAATACTCTTTTTTAGGAGTATCTTTATTATAATAATTTAAATCATTAAAATAATCTTTATTCAAAATTTTTATATTATTCATTATTAACTTTGAATATGTAACTTGAGATGACTCTATATTTTTTACACCTTCAATTTTTTCTATCTCTTCTAAAATACTTTCATTTATTCCACTACTCTTATTATCATTGTATATATTCATCATAAAATCAGAATTCATATGTAAATTAGAAAAATAAACTGGATATCTCTTCTCTTTTAGATACCCATTATAGTTCAATAGAACAAACATAGTTCCACAAATACACATAGAAAGGATTATCATAAAAAAAGTTTTTTTATTTCTAAATATATTTTTAAGAGAAATTGCCTTAGAAAATTCTACAAACCTATTAAAGAAACTAAAACTAACAAAATTTCTTTCAAATACATTATCATTGCTTCTTTTTATCAAACTTATAATAGTATTGTTCATAATATTCCTACAAGTTAAAAAAGCTATTAATATTATAATAACTCCAATTGATAAGATTGATAAAATTATTATGTCTGCTGGAAAAATCAAACCTATTTTTATGATTTCACCATTTAATATAAATTTTGTATTTATATTTTCACCTAATTTATAAAAAATTTTAGCTCCTAAATATCCTGTTATTATACCTATAGGTATCGAAATAAAATATAAAATTCTTAGTTCTTGTAATATAACTTTAAACATGCCATTTCTATTAGTTCCTATTGCTCTTAATACACCATATTCTCCCATTCTGTTATATATAGATATATTGAATATTCCATATATAACAATTCCACATATTAAACTTACTACTAAAACTATTTTAAACTTATTATAAATTTCTTTATTTTCTGATGTTTCTAAACCTATTAAATCATTATGAGGTCTGATATTTTCCTTAGGGATGGAATTTTCTTTTGCTATTTTATTTATTTCATTGTTTATATCAATATTATTTTTAAATGCTATATATGTATTTATTTTATCCATATTATACAAATCAAGTGGTAACATTAGTTCCATATTAGCAATTGCCTTATGACTCTCTCTATCTTTAATAATACCAACTATCTTGAATTTTTCTTTTTTAAATCCTTTTTTATCATCTTTAACTTTCAACTCAATTTCTTGATTAATGTCAGGTTTAATACTTAAATTTTTCAATACCCAACTTTCAGCAATCATTTCATTTTTTTTATTTGGAAATCTTCCTTTTATTATTTCGGAGTCGCTTTTTATATAATCTTCGTTTACTAAAGTGAGCTCAACTAATTGCTTTTCTTCTTTTGATGTTGAAGCATTGTATACTTTCAAACCCATGTTAGCTATATTAGCTTTATCTTCAATCCTTTTAATCTGTTTTTTATTCAAATCACTAAATATTACATGATAAATTCCTTGAGTATACCTCATATTTTGTATTTCTGCATATCTTGTTGTCTCTAATAAACTTCCGATACCAACAATGAGAGCTATAGAAAGTATCATGCTTAGTACTATTGATATAGATCTTTTTCTATACATTTTTATATATTTTTTACTTAAATTAAAACAATCTTTATTCATTCAGCATCATGTCCTCCTTATGTCTCATATAATTAATATCATTTTGCATTTGATAAAAGTAATCATCTTATATAAAGATGATTACTTTTGTCATTTAAAATTTAATTTTACCAATATTGACTTCCAAAATATGCTGGTTTATCGTCAGCTGTACAGTCATCCCAACAAGGTGCATAATAATTACCATCTGGATCTGCTTGTGTTGAGCAATCTCTACTTTGAGATAAAACTTCTACCTCTTGTTTGTCCTGTATTTTTTCTACCTTTAACATATACATTTCCCCCTTTTATAAATTTATAATTTATCTTAAAATACTATGTGTATTTCAAAATCATAGCTATCAAATTTATCTATATAAAGATATTTTTTATATTAAATTTATATCTCATTTTCTCCATAGCACATTGCATAGGAGGTGGTAAAAGATAATCTCCTGTAATTATTTTATTAATTATCTTACATCTAGCTCCATCACAGTACTGGTATAAATCGCATCCATTACACTCTGGATTTATCTTTTTAGAATAGCTCAATATTTTTTCTAGTTTATTTTCGTCCATCCCATCCTTCAAATTCCCTATACAAAATTCATTAATACCAACTGATAAAATACAAGGATATAAGTTTCCATCAGGATCTATATCAAAGCCTGACCTTCCTCCAACACAACAGCTTTTTTTAAAGTGTAAATCTTTATCAAGTATACTGACCACTACATTTTCTTTGTGTTCTAAATATTCTTTCAATTTTTTAACTTGAGCTTGTAATATATATAATGATTCCTCATCCCAATTTTTATCAAATAAATTTGGAGCTGGCACTATACATTTAAAGCCACCTTCAATCAGAAATTTAACATCTTCATATAAAGTTCTAACACTTTTACTATCAAATGTAGTTCTTATTCTCATATTAGGAATATATTTAAGTATTTCATTTGCATTTCTTAATACTATATGATGAGTTCCATTCCCATTTTTAAACTGTCTGTTCATATCATGTGTTTCCCTAGCTCCATCAATGCTGAAAGTTATATTTTTAATATCTTTTATAATAAACTCTTTTATTTTTCTATTCATAATTGTTCCATTTGTAGTAGTTGCAAATGAAATATTTATACGGTTTTCATCCACTTGTCTTCTAAAACAATTTACTATATATTCAATTATTTCAAATGCTAAAAATGGTTCTCCTCCATGTATTGAAACTATTAATTCATTTGTATTTAATTTTTTAATGTAGTTCAACGTATAATTTATAGCCTTATCAATAACATTTTTAGACATGTATTTTTTAGCTTTATCCTGGCCCTCATAGCAATAATTACACTTCAAATTACAGTCATTAGTTACCCAAAATTTAACTATCACAACAAACCTTCTCTCCCCAAATTTCTTCAAATAATATTGGTCTGATTTTTTTACACCTTTTTTCAAAAACTCTTTCATTCTTAATTATTCTTTTAAATTCAGACATACAAGACCAGCAAAATAAACTAACTTCACAATTAATACAGTTTGATTGACTAATGTTATACAATTTGCTATTATCATATTTATTAGTTGTATCTTCTAAATTTTTGATTTCATTTAAATTACCTAGTCTATATTCTGACTTCATAAAAGATGGACAAGGATATATATCTCCATTGTATGTTATGAAAACTTCTCTTTTAGCTGCAGCGCAACTGAAAAATTTAATAGGTCTTCTGCTTTCTCTCTTTAAAAATTTGTCTGGAATCTTAAATTCTGAATCATTAGTTGTCAAAAATATTTCCTTACTATCTTTACCTCTTCCAATACTCATAAATCTTCTTATAATAGCTTTTGTTTTTAGTTTATCGCTTAATTCTCTGAACTTCTCTTCTATGTATTCATTTTTATCACCTGTTACTATAGATAAACTTATTTGATGAAATCCATTGTTTTGTAGAAGTTTTACACTTTCAATAACCTTGTTAAAAATACCTTTTCCTCTTATAATTGAACATGTTTTTTCATCATATCCATCTAAACTTATATCAATTTGAGATGCACATTCAGCTAATATTTCTACATTTTCATTATTTATAAGAGTCCCATTAGTTGATATTATTATTTTTCCTTTGTAATGATCTTTTAAATATTTTAATAGTTCTATGAAATCATTTCTAATCATAGGCTCCCCACCACTTAACATTATTCTTTCTGGATTCCATAAAATTAATTTGTCTAATATATCTTTCAATTCAGAAGTTGTTAAGTCTTCCTTTGTACTATTTTTCATACTATCTGCATCTATTCCACAATGGATACAATTTAAATTACATTTATGTGTCATCTCAACTGAAGCTATTTTATTAGTGAACTCTGGTTTATTTTTTCCATCATCAAGTATTCCCATAAAAATTAGCTTTTTATATAGATTTTCAATATAATTCTTGTCCTCATCATCATACAGATTTAATTTTAATTCTTCTAATGAGATTTTATTCTCTATAGATGAATCCAATATATTGAAAACTTCTTGTGATATCCTTATCCATTGACCAGTTTTTGTATTCCCTAATACAACTTTATTGTTATATATAATTTTTTTACTATACTGACTAAATTCATATGTCATAATATCACCCTTTCAATAATTTAAAATTTTTTAAACTTATAAATGTTTGTTGGTACTTTTGATTGATATAATGTCTAAGCACAAGTTGAATTTGCTGATAGAAATATAATTTTGCCACTGCTAATTTACCAATATTTCTTATATATCATATTTGATAATTTTTTCATACTTTAAAATTCTCCACATTACTTTAAATGCCTAAGATTAACATTATAAAAATCCACATTATTGCTGATGATATATAAAAAGAATATTTATAAATTCGCTTTATATTTATACCTACAATAATAAAAAATAAAGATACAACCAATACATAAGTGCAAATTTTACAATTCTCATCGTTTATTGAGTTATTATAAAGCAAAATAGATGTTATCTTTTCAGCACATAATTTAATATTTTTTCTTCTCAATTAAATTATTTTTATGCTTAAAAGATAACATCTATTATTAACTATTTCAATATCTATGCCCTAACAGGTCAATTTAAAGCCCCAACAGGTATTTTTCTACATATTTTTTAACAGATTTTTCTACACTGTTTATACCTATTCCATGTGCAAACTCTTTTTTTTATTTCTTTTTGTATACTATCATCATCTATTTTTTTACATGCTTCTATTGCATTGTCACTTATATTAGAAATATTAAACTAACAATAATTCTCATAAATAATTTTATATTTATAGAAGTACTTATAACATTTGACATGTTCACATAATTAAAAATAGCGCACAAAGACATAAGTATTAAAAAGGAAATTAGTACAAACATTTTGTTTTTCTAATGTAAAAAATTTCATCTAATAAAAATTTAAATACCAAACATTCTATTACTATTGTCAAAATATCTATTGTATTGTCAGAATAAGTCATTCTCTAACATAGCGTCTCCTCCAATACATAAGATAACTTATCTTTTAATTTCTTTAATTATGCTTACTTACAGGTATATTATCACTATAAATTGAAATCACACCTTTTTTTAAATACTCAATCTGCTTTAGATTGACTAAAAAGCTTTTATGACATCTAAAAAAATTATGAGTTTCTAATTCTAGCTCCATTTTCCAATACTTTTCCTAATCTTGTAGTCCTTATATCTAGTATGTATTGTTAAATTTTTTCTATCAATTTCTATGTATGTGTTATATCATTAATAAAAATTTTATTTATTTCTCCATTATTTGTAACTACTATAAATTTTTGCAAATTCTCTCTTATCTTTTTAAGACAATTTAAAAGATAAGTCTCTAGTTCATCATCACATATAACTATTTTATACATAAAAAGTTTCTCTCCCCTTATTTCAATCTATAAACTAATCTTAATAATAATTATGCACAAATTATATATACTTTTTTAAATTTAAGTTATTCTATATCATAAATATTTTTCAAAACAAAAATGCTATCTAATAACGTTAAAAATTTAAGTATCCATTTAAATTTTTTGCTTAATGTTAAAAATATAGCATCTTATCTTTTATACATAATTTTAAATTTTTTTATTAATCTTCTTCATAAAACCTTTCATATTTACTAAAACAATCAAGACATACTTTTTTTGTATTTTGAATTCTTATATATTGCTCAGGTGCAAACTCTCCACACACTTCACATTTAAGAGACTTAAATATTCTTGCCTTTTCTGGAAGTCTTAATTTTGTGTCTGTAATTTCAAATATATCTTCAAATTCACTTTCCAATAAGTATTTTTTATACCCTTCTCTATCCATATCAAATGGTTTTGACTTTACATATATTCTTATAGACTTTCCATTTTCCCTATTAAAAAAATGGTATACTGATTTCCCTGTCATTCTAAGCAGCAAATTCCCTTTACCCATTGTACAACTTAATACAACTTGTATACCATCTATTCCACATGCATCATTTTCAGAAATACATACAATTTCCTCATCTCCTGATTGTTTACATCCTAAATATTCTCTTGCTGCAAGTGCCGCTTTAAATCCTATAGCTAAACCTGGACATTCATGACCATGAAATTCAATTGCTTTTTTCCATAATTCCTCCACAAAACTCACGCTCCCTAATATTATTTATTTGCATACATTATTTAAACTTTTATCCTAATATTTTAAAAAGCCAGATGATTTAATATTAAATCTTCTGACTTTCTCAATACTCTTCATAGTTACTTATTATTAATATGTTTAAGTTGTCTACTTTCCTTCTTTCATCAAATATGATAAAGTAAATAAGCTTTCTGTTAGGTTTACATTTTCAACTATAACACCTTTCGGAACTTCTAAATCTAATGGTGCAAAATTCCATACACCTTTTATTCCAGCTTTTACAACTCTATTAATAACTTCTTGTGCTCCATTTTTAGGTATACATAATACAGCAATATCTATATCATTGTTTTTTATAAACTCTTCTAAAGTGTCTGAATCTAACACTTCAAATTCTCTTATCTTTAAACCTATCATTCTAGGATTTGCATCAAATAAAGCTTTTATCTCGAACCCAGCTTTTCTAAATCCTGCATAATTGGCTATAGCTTGTCCTAAGTTACCTGCTCCTACAAGAACTGCATTATATGGTCGGTCTAATCCAAGTATTTTACCTATCTCAGTATGAAGGGCCTCTACATTATAACCATACCCTTGTTGTCCAAATCCACCAAAGTTGTTCAAATCTTGTCTTATTTGAGAAGCAGTAAAACCTATTATATCACTCAATTCTTTAGAAGATATTCTTTGTATATCCCTATCTAATAAGTCTCCAAGATATCTATGATATTTTGGGAGCCTTCTTATAACTGCCATTGATATATTTTTATTTCCCAACATTTTCACCTCCTAAAAGTGTCCTCTTTTTTGTTTGATTCACAATAAAATATTTCTTTTTCAAAACTAATACATATAACCTTGATTATATTATATCAAAACATTATAATTTTAGATAGTTCAAGGAGGTAGAAATTTATGATTGTTTTGTCATGTAACAACTTAAATAAAAGTTTTGGTATAGATTCTATATTGGAAAATATTAGTTTTACAGTAAATGAAGGCGATAAAATTGGTATAATTGGCATTAATGGTACTGGAAAAACTACTTTATTTAAAATAATATCAGGAATTTATGGCTATGATAGTGGAGATATTTACACTTCTAAAGATTGTGAAATCGGATATTTAGAACAAAATACCAATTTTTATTCGGATAATACCATTTTAGAAGAAGTGTTGGAAGTTTTTAAAGATTTGATAGATATGGAGTCCTATTTAAGAGAATTGGAAGTTAAAATATCTGAGGAAAGCACAAAAACAAACTCTCCAATTTTAGAAAAAATCATGGATGAATATTCACATAAGTTGGAATTATTTTCAGATTTAAATGGATATGGATATAAGTCTGAAGCTAAGGGAGTTTTAAAAGGATTAGGATTTAGTGACAATGATATGGATAAACCAATAAGTATACTTTCTGGTGGTGAAAAAACTAGGGTTCTTTTAGGAAAATTACTTCTTAAAAAACCAACTTTATTATTACTTGACGAGCCTACTAACCACTTAGATTCTGAAGCAATAGAATGGTTAGAAGTATTTTTAAAACAATACAAAGGTACTGTTATGCTAATATCTCATGATAGATATTTCTTAGACCAAGCTGTAAATAGAATTTTTGAAATTCACAATAAAAGACTTAGAGTATATAATGGTAACTATTCTAAATTTGTTGAACTGTCTAAAATAGAAAAAGAACTAGAACTAAAAAAATTCGAAGACCAACAAAAAGAAATAAAAAAACAAGAAGAATCTATTGAAAGACTAAAGGCGTATGGTCGGGAAAAGCACCTAAAACGTGCAAGAAGCAAAGAAAAAGCATTGGATAAAGTGGATGTTTTAGATAAGCCAGAAGCTTATAGAAAAAAAGCTCGTATACAATTTACTCCATCTGTTCAAAGTGGGAATGATGTCCTTCAAATTAGAGACGTCTCTATGGGATATGGAAAAAGAATACTTTTTAAAGATTTAAACTTAGACATATATAGAGGAGAGAAAGTTGCTCTCATAGGTGCAAATGGCATTGGTAAGTCTACATTATTTAAAATAATAACTAATGAGCTACAACCTATTAATGGTAATATTAAATTTGGAACTAATGTCCATGTTTCTTACTTCCATCAGGAACAAAAAACTCTTAATTTGGATAACACTATAATTGATGAAATTTGGGAAAACAATAATCATCTTACTCAAACCACTTTAAGAAATATGTTAGGAGCATTTTTATTTGTTGATGAAGAAGTTTTCAAGAAAATTTCTACATTAAGTGGTGGAGAAAGAGCTAGAGTGGCTATACTTAAACTTATATTATCAAATGCAAATTTCTTATTGTTAGATGAGCCTACTAACCATCTAGATATTGATTCTAAAGAGGTTCTTGAGGAAGCATTAACTAATTATGATGGTACTATATTTACAATATCACATGATAGATATTTTCTAAATACTGTTGTAGATAAGATTCTTGTTTTAGATGAAGATGGAGTTACTGAATATTTAGGTAACTATGATTATTATATTGATAAGAAAAGACAAGTTCAAGAAATGAGTATTGTTGAAGAGAAAGAAGAAAAAACAAGGACTCAAATAAAAGATGAAAAAAGAAAAGAAAGAGAGCAAAGAGAATCAGAAAAGAAAAATAGAATAAAAAGGCAAAGTATAGAAAAAGAAATTGAAAAACTAGAACTTAAAATTGAAGAATTAGATGTGCTATTGTGTCAAGAAGAAGTATACTCTAATCCTGAGAAAGCTAAAGAAGTCAGTCAAGAAAAAATCAGTTTAGAAAATGAACTTTCCTCTCTATATGATGAGTGGGAAGAGTTTATGTAAAAAGGAGAGGATTATTTGCAAGCATTGTTTTCTTTAAAGGATGAAAATAAAAGGTTTTACAAGATACTTCTATCTTTATGTATACCTATTATCATACAAAACTTAATTTCTACATCTGTAAATGTAATAGATACAGTTATGATAAGTAGTTTAGGTGAAGTATCTGTAGCTTCAGTTGGAGTTGCAAACCAATTTTTCTTTCTTTTTAATATGTCTCTGTCTGGTATTACAGGCGGGGCTGGAGTTTTTATTTCACAGTTTTATGGAAAAAAAGATATTAGTAATATAAGAAAGGTTACAGGTCTTACCTGTATATTAGCACTTGCTTTAAGCTTTGTATTTGTTATCCCTGCTCTACTAACACCAAAACCAATAATACACATATTTTCTTATGATTCAGAGGTTGTAAGACTTTGTATAGACTATTTTAGTATCGCAGTATTTAGTTATCCATTGATAGCTATAAGTACAGTGTTTAGTACTGGTTCTAGAGGTGTTAGGAATCCTAAGTTGGGTATGATTTGCAGTGCATTTGCTCTTGTAACAAATGTTATTTTAAATTATGGATTTATATTTGGTAATTTAGGGCTTCCTGCATTAGGCGTAAAAGGAGCTGCTTTAGCAACTGTAATTGCAAGAATATGCGAATTAATTTTAATGCTTACTTATGTGTATTTTTATAAAAAAGACTATATATTAAAATTTGGGTTGAAAAATCTAAAGGCTATCGATAGGATTTTTATCAAATCTTTTTCATCAAAGAGTTTCCCTATATTTGTAAATGACTCTGCATGGGCAGTTGGAACTGTCCTATATTCTGTTGCTTATTCAAGAGCAGGTACATCTGCTATAGCAGCAAGTCAAATAGCAACTAGTACAGGTAACTTCTTTATAATGACTGCTGTATGTATTGCATCTGGTGCATCTATTATGCTTGGTAATGAACTTGGTGCTGACCATATCAAAAGAGCCATTGAATATGCTAAGAAATTTTCTATACTAGTGTTTTTAGCTGGTTTAATACTTGGAGTTATTTTAATTTTAAATATCCCATTATTATTAAAGATGTTCAGTGTTTCTGATAGCTTGTCTTCTGATATAACTAAAATATTTTTTATAATGGGTATACTAATGGCTCTAAAATCATTTAATACATTAATTATAATTGGTATTTTGAGAAGTGGTGGAGATACTAAATATGCTCTATTTTTAGAATTAGGATGTATGTGGTTAGCTTCACTTCCTTTAACTTTTATAGCTGCATTCAAAGGTGCACCTATATTTATCCTTGTTCTACTCACTTACAGTGAAGAAGTTGTAAAATTTATATTTGGGGTACCTAGAGCATTATCTAAAAAATGGGCTATTAACATAGTTAAGGAAATTGATTAATAACAATAGTGTATTTTAGTAGTATATAATACTTTAAAATAGTATCACTGAAAACAGCTAAATTATTTCTAGTTTTCAGTGAAGCTATTTTTTATTTTTTATATAAATTATTATATTATATTTTAATTAAATAATAATAATATTAATAACTATTTATCTTCTAAAAATTCCTTTACTTCAAAGGCTAATCTATGTAATTTATCATAATTCAAAACTTCATATGTGCTATCTATTTTTTTAATTATACCCTTTTCAATTAAATTCAATAGGGAGTGGTATCTACTTTTTCTACTGATTGAATAAATTTCACTAAAATTACGAATATGCTTTGCTTTACATATACTATGCTCTTGTTTTTTTAGGATACAATAAGCAATAACTTCCGTACAAGAAAATAATTCTCTTACCATTCTAGTTTTGTACAACTCATATATTCTTCTTGTACATTTACTGTGAAATAATTCAATAAAATCTCTTTTAAGATATAACTCATCAAATACATCTTTTTTAAATCTAAATAATCTTATATTAGTTTTTGCAAATATATCACATTTCAAGTTATGTTCATATATATAACTAATTTTACCTATAAATTCATTTTCTGGTACAATATCAACAAGAAATTTATTTCCTCCTCTAGTGGAACATTCTACTAATGCAACTCCCTCTATTATAAAAAAGACTTCTTGCAAATCTTCATCTGATGCTACAAATCTTTGCCCTTTTTTATATTCAACAATGGATACTTGATTTAAATTATTTTTAATAATTGGGTATATGCTCGTCTCTTCTGCTTTCATTAAATTCTCCTTTTATGATATATTGTATAAAATATTCTATTCATATATTTTAATTTAGATTAATTTTTAACAAAAGATAATATAACAATTAAATTAATCTTGACAAATCTATTCTACTCAAGCAGAATAAACTTATACATATATATTTTCATATATTATTTATTTTAATATAATTCTATATTTATGAAATTGTATTATCAATAGAATTTGTTAAAATAAATTTTTTAGATGTATATTATAATTTAATCGAATAGAAATGAAAAATATACATACATTTTGAATTTTAAGCAACAATTAGGGGGATTTGGTGACAAGATTTAATTATAAGGAAGAAGGTTTCTATGTATGATTCTCAAAAAATCATATCTAGGCACCTTCTTTTTTGTATAAAACGCTATTAAATTTAAAATGTTATATATAAAGTTATTGATGTTATATAAAAAAGATATTAAAATTAAATTATTTTATAGTATTAATAATGTTTAATAGTTTAAGTATTAATATTATATAAGTTTTGTACAATTTTAGATACAATAAGATATATTGATTATGGAAATAACCTTCCTGTAAATATTATTAAAAACTATTTATTATATAAATAAGGAGAAATCAATGAAAAAATCAGTAGCTTTGGTAAATGATAGCAGAAAAGATTTAATAGATTTTTTGGAAAATAACTTAAAGTTAGTTTTTGGAGATTACATAAAAATTAACAGATACTTTATAGATGAAATAAATAATGATGATATTATAAATGATGATGTAATATTGGTAATGTCTGTAGAAAGATTAGACAAAATTATAAATAATATATTAGACAAGAAAAAAGTTATTGTAATAAGAAGAACTTTTAAGGAAGATAAAGTATATGATTTATTATCCTTACCACAAGGTACAAATGCTTTAATTGTAAATGATTCTGATGAAACTACTTTAGAGACTATAAGCTTATTTTATAAGATTGGAGTAACTAATATTAGACCAGTTCCATATATGAACGAAAATAATTATAAAGATATAAAGATAGCTATAACTCCAGGAGTTCCAGAAAAAGTCCCTAGTTCTATCTCAGATATTTTTGATTTAGGTCATAGATATATAGATATTTCTACCTTTATAGAAATAATAAACTTATTACAAATCGACTCAAAAGAAATACAATCTAATCTGGTTAAATACTCAGAAGAAATAATAAGTTTAGACACAGGTATAAAAGATAAATATAAAGAACTGTTTTTAAAGATAGAAGAATTAGATACAATATTGAACTTATCAAAAGATGGAATATTATTTACTTCAAAAGATGGTGTAATAAATACATATAATAGTAAAGTAAAAGACATCTTAAACATAAAAGAGGATATCTATGGTAAATATATTCAAGAAGTGTTTATAGATAGTTTAAAGGTTTTATTAAGTGAAAAAGAGATATTGGACAAGGTTATTATATTTGATAAAAAGTATATAAATGTAAATAAAAAAAACATATACAATAAAGATGAAAAAATGGGTACATATTACAGTTTACAAGAAATAACATACATAAAAAAGCTGGAACAAAATTTAACTAAAAAATTAAGAGAAAAAGGGCAAATAGCGAAATATACATTCAAAGATATAAAAACAAATAGCCCAAAGATGCTTGAATGCATAGATTTAGCTAAAAAAGTTTCTAAATCTGATTTAAGTATACTTATTAGAGGTGAAAGTGGAACTGGTAAAGAACTCATAGCCCAATCTATACACAATAATTCAACTAGAAAAAATCAGCCATTTATAGCAGTAAATTGCGCAGCTGTTCCTGAAAACTTACTAGAAAGTCAGTTATTTGGATATGATAAAGGTACTTTTACTGGGGGTCTAAAAGAAGGAAAACAGGGATTATTTGAATTAGCAAATAATGGAACTATATTCTTAGATGAAATTGGCGACATGCCCTTAGAACTACAAACAAAGCTACTTAGAGTTCTCCAAGAAAAACAAATAATGCCTGTTGGTTCTCATAATATAATTAACATAGATGTTAGAATCATATCGGCTACTAATAAAAACCTAGAACAAATGATTGATAATAGTAGATTTAGAGAGGATTTATATTATAGATTAAATACAATTCCAATAAATATACCTCCTTTAAGGGAGAGAAAAGAAGATATCTTAATTATTATGGAAGATTTAATTAATAAAAAGTTATTGATTACACCAGAGGCAAAAGAACTTATACAAAACTATAAATGGAAAGGTAATATAAGAGAACTCCAAAATGTAACCTCTTACTTAAATATTATGTGTGATGATATTGTACTTGAAAAGGACTTACCTCCAAACTTAAGGACTTTAGATAATAAGAATTCCCCATTAAAACTAAAGTATAATAAAAATGATATTTTAAATATAATAGAATTGTTGATTTTAAATAAAGAATCAGATGTTGGTATTGGTAGAGGACTAATTTTGCAAAGATTACTAGATAAAAATATTCAAATTACTGAAGGTAAAATAAAAAAAATATTTGAATATCTAAAAAAAGAAGAATTTATAATTTGTAATTCGGGAAGATATGGAAGTAAAATAACTCAAAAAGGAGAAATCTTTTATAGTAAATTAAAGTATGAAACTCTATAAGTTTATCAACTATTAAATAAAGAATCTATTAGGGAATAGTTTGTCTCCTTAGTAGATTTTTTTGTTTGCTAAATACATCAAAATTATAGTCTATTTTTATCTAATTAATAGGAATTAATAGGAATAGGATAAATAACAATTTTCCTATTTTTTTTATAAATACTCATATATAGTGCAATCTTTATCTAAAACAAAATTTTTTACTGAAAATTGCAATATAATATTTATTTTTCATACTTTCCATACAATATAATGATTTTTTTTATTCAATATTTTTATAAAAAACAAAATTCTTAAGTAAAAAAACATGGCATAATAATTGCTTAACTATATTAACAAGACAATAAAAAGTAATTGGAGGAATAAAAATGCAACCAGCTTTAAAATTAAAAAATCAAGTTAAAGAATTGGAAAAAGATTTTGTAATAGAAAGTTGTAATTCTATAAAACCTTGGTTAATAGATGTTAGAAGAGAATTACATAGAATACCAGAATTAGCTCTTGAGGAAAATCTTACAAAACAAAAAGTCATTTCTTATTTAAAAGAAATAGGAATTGATTATATGGAATTTACAAAACACAATGGAATTATGGCATACATTTTAAAAGAAAATGCAGATAAAACTATTTGTATAAGAGCAGATATGGATGCGCTTCCTATAGAAGAAGAAAACGATATACCTTATAAATCAATACATAATGGAAAAATGCACGCTTGTGGTCATGATGCGCATACAACAATGTTACTTGGAGCATGCAAAGTACTCTATTCAATGAAAGATAATCTAAATGTAAATGTAAAATTTTTATTTCAACCAGCAGAAGAAGGTTTTGGTGGAGCAAAGTTCTTGGTTGAGGATGGGTGTTTAGAAAACCCTAAAGCTGATTATATATTTGGGCTTCATGTCATGCCACACATTAAAACAGGATTTATTGAAACGAAATACGACACATTAAATGCAAGTGTTGATACTATAGAAATAAGTGTTAAGGGTAAAAGAGCTCATGGTGCGTATCCTGAAAATGGTATTGATGCAATAGTCACAGCTTCACAAATTGTTACATCACTACAAACCATAATAAGTAGAAACCTAGAACCAAATAATGCTGCAGTTTTGACTATAGGCAAAATATATGGTGGTGATGCACATAATGTAATATGTGAAGATGTAAAATTAGAGGGTACATTGAGAACTTTAAATAGCGAGACAAGAGATTTTGTAATTAATAAGATTACTAAAATTGTTGAAGATACAGCATCTGCATTTGGATGTATTGGAACATTACACGTGAGCGATGAAAATTACCCTGCTGTTATAAATGAAAGGGAATTAGTAGATACTGTTATTTCAAGTACTAAGGAATTACTTGGAGGAGAAAAATTTATACTGAGAGCAAACCCTTCATTAGGTGGTGAAGATTTTTCTTTTTATACAGAACATTGCAAAGGAGCATTCTTCCATTTAGGGTGCAAAAACGAGGAAAAAGGACTGACTTCACCTCTTCATACCTCTAAATTTAATGTAGATGAGGATTGTCTTCCAATAGGAGTTATGATGCATGTAATGAATACTTTATATTTTAATTAATATGGTAATTAATAAAAGAATAGGAGATAAATTAATATGGAAAAAGCTAAAAAATTAGGGTTATTTAGTATGATATTATTAGGAATTAATAGTATCATAGGTTCAGGTATATTCTTACTACCAGGTAAAGTTTACAATCTAGCGAGCCAAAATAGTATATTTATATATATTTTTGCTACACTTCTGGTTCTATCAATACTTTTATGTTTTGCAGAGGCTGGAAGTATATTTGACAAAAATGGAGGTGCATATTTATACTCCAAAAAGGCATTTGGTGATTTTATAGGTTTTGAAGTTGGTACAATGTCTTGGGTTATTAGAATCATATCATGGTCTACACTAGCAGTAGGATTTGCAACAGCTTTAGGTGCATTTTGGCCAGAAGCTGCTACTGAATATAAAGGATATATCGCAGTGGCATTAGTAACATTACTTTCAATAAATAGCTTATTTGGAATTAAAAGTACAAAGATAATGAATAATGTAATAACCATAGCTAAATTAGTACCATTAATAGTTTTTGTAATAGTAGGAATATTCTTTATAAAATTTGGTAATGTTGTTCCTTCAGGCAATGTTGTAAATTCTAGTATAGGACCAGCTATAATATTAGTATTTTACGCGTTTACTGGATTTGAATCATTTGTTGTAGCAAGTGGAGAAATGGATAATCCTAAAAAAAATCTTCCAATAGCATTAATAACTACAATATTTATATGTGCAATAATTTATATCTTAATTCAAGTTGTCTGTATGGGTATACTTGGAGACAAATTATTTGAAAATAGTATTCCAATCGCAGACGCTTCAAGCGTATTTTTAGGCAATTATGGTAAAGTATTTATATCTGTAGCAACATTAATATCTATATTTGGAATAAATATAGGTTCTTCAATAGTAACTCCCAAGTGTGGTTCTGCTCTAGCAGAAGAAGGCTCTCTTCCAGCATTTATAGGAAAAACAAATAAATATGATGCTCCATATGTAGCAATAATAATATCTTTAATCTTCTGCATACCACTTGTATTAACTGGAAGTTTTGAACAGCTTGCAGTAATGAGTGTAATTGCCAGATTTGCTCAATACATACCAACTTGTTTAGCCGTAATAGTTTTAAGAAAAAGAGCAGATATCCAGGCTTCATTTAAAATTCCTTTTGGCCCTGTTATACCAACAGTAGCTATATTAGGTAGTTTATGGCTGTTACAACAAGCTTGGGTTGAAGATATGTCAAAACCTATAACTCAAAATAGGGTTTTGATAGGATTAGGAGCAATGTTATTGATAGTACCTTTATATGTACTTATGAAAAAAAATAAAAAAATTGAATGTGAGTGCAAAGATAAGTCAGAAGATTCAAAATTATATATTCCAAGAGAAAAAATTCAGTAATATTTTATAGATTGCTTGACATTCTTTTTTATTTAAAATCTATAGAAAAAGTTAATAAAGACCTAAACTTTATTATTTACACAAAGTTTAGGCCTTTATTTTTTCTAATAAGTAACATATATCAAATACTATAATCAAACATCAAAATTCAAACAAGTTTCAGGTTCATCTTCTATTTTTGCTATTTTAAACTTACATGCAATTAATGCTAGAGATACCAATGGATTTATGATATTTAATAATGCATATGGACCATACGTTAATGCAGATACACCTAATGTTGCTGTTATATACGCTCCACATGTATTCCATGGTACCAATGGAGAACTTAAAGTTCCACTATCTTCTAAAGCTCTTGATAACATCTTAGGATGTATACCTCTCTTTTTATATTCCTTATTATACATTCTTCCTGGTATAACTATAGACAAGTATTGTTCTCCTGCTATTATGTTAGTAACTGTGCAAGTTACCATTGTACATAATACTGTTCCAAATACACCCTTTGCTAACCTTAGTAAAGAAGAAGCTACTGCTTCAAGCATGCCTGTTTTTTCTAAAATACCTCCAAGAGATAAGGCACATATTGTTAAAGATACAGTAGACATCATATTCATAATCCCACCTTTAGACAATAAAGCATCTACCTCTTCTACTTGTGTTGATGAAACATATCCATTTTGTGCTGCATCTAATATTACATTCATAGATTCTCCTTGGAAAACTACTGCAAACAATACTCCTAATACAGCACCTACTATAAGCCCTGGTATAGCAGGAACTTTGAATATAACCAATCCAATTACTATTGCTGGAGCTAATAATAATACTGGTGATAAAGTATTAAATGTAGAATCTAATGTAGACCTAATTAGCTCTATCTGTTTTATATCTAATGCTTGACCTGAATACTTCATTCCGATTACACCATAAATTACTAGGCAAATTAATAATGATGGTATAGTTGAATATAACATATATTTTATATGTGTAAACAAATCTGTTCCTGCCATTGCTGGTGCTAAGTTAGTCGTTTCAGATAAAGGTGATAGTTTATCTCCAAAGTAAGCTCCAGATATTATAGAACCCACTATTAATCCAGTTGGCATACCTAAACTTTGCCCAATTCCTAAAAGTGCCACGCCTACTGTACCCATTGTACTCCAAGATGACCCTGTTGCAAGAGACACTATTGAGCAGACTAATGTGGATGCTACTAAAAAAATATTTGGTGATAAAATTTTTAGTCCCCAGTAAATCATACATGGAACTACTCCACTTACTATCCAAGTTCCTATAAGCACACCTATTATAATTATGATTAAGATTGCTTGCATTGCCATCTTTATACTATTAAACATACTTAATTCTAGGTCTTTCCATTTAAATCCAAGCCTATATACAGCTACAAGGCCTGCTACTGCTGCAGCTCCTATTAGTGGTACATGAGGTGATGAGCCATACATTAATACCCCTAAACTTAAAAATAATATCAAGCAAGTAATTGGTATCATTGCATCAAACAGATTTGCTTTTCTACATTCTCGCTCTTTCATAAAATAATTTCCTCCTAATTATTTGAACACTATACTATAATTTTCTTTGAAACATATTCGCTTGTACTAGATGACATGATACCTCCATAAGTTAATAAAAAATCTACATTGTCGCCTAATTTATAATCACATTTTGTATTACTTACATCTAATATCATGTGGTCTGAACTTGCCCCTAATATCTCTATATCAGTGTCTATTGGAATTAAAGAGTCAATATTTATGTCCTGCTTACCTATGGCTATAATTGCCCTTTTTAAGATTCCTTTATCTTCATAAACAGGTTTATTTCTAAACGCATCAACTCCTATTTCTCCAATAGGAACTGATGGTTTTTCTTTACATTCAACTATTTGACATATTAATTTGAATACATCTTGATATGTCCCATTTATATTTTTACCGTATGCCGTTTCTCTACCAAGTAAAATAGATTCACCTATTCTCAAATTATTAATACCTTCTGGCATATTATTACTTGTCATTAAATGTATAGAACTTGAATTACCTCCTGATACTATTTCTAGATTTATTCCAAATTTACCTTCTATCTTTTGAGCTATACTTACTAGCCTACCTGTATTTTCTTTAGATGGTATAATAGCTCCATAACAAGTTAAGTTTGTAGCTATACCAATTATTTTAATATTTTTTAGTTTTACTATCTCTTTTATACTATTAAAGAGGTCTTCTTCATAAAAATACCCTTCTCGTAAATCTCCTAAGTCAAACATAAGAACTATATTATGAATAATATTTTTACTTTCACATAATTCATTTAATTTCTTTATAGTTTCTAATTCTGAGTTAAAACTTATATCACAATAATTGATAACTTCTTCTAGTTCACTTATCATGGGTATTCTAATTAGTATTTTAGGTAAATTTATATTTTGTAACTTTTTTAAGTTTTGTATTCTTGAATCTGCTATATGATCTATTCCTTCATTATATACTGCTTCTACTATTTCTTTTCGTGCACAAAATGATTTAGTTACGAAAGATACTTTAATGTTTCTTTCATGACAACTCTGTAAAATTACTTTAGCATTATGTCTTAATTTTTCTATATCTATTTCTAATCTAGGGTACATAGTCTTTCCTCCTTGAAGTTTAAACTTTTTAGTAGGAGCTTAAGAGATGCTTCTTCGTATTTTTTAGATAAAACCCCCATAGATGCCATAATATAGTCATTATCTATCAATATCTTTGTTTTTTCCTTTGGAAATAGTAATTCTTTATTTTTATTGTATTTAGTTATACCATCTAATATTTTAATTCTACTAGGGAGCCTAGTAAGTGCTCCCCCTGTACCCACTATATATCTTACTTCTGTTAAATCTTTTCCTTCTGCAATTTTGGTTTTTCCAGTTGTTCCATAAATATTTCTTATTTTCCCTGAATGCCTTAACATAGCTTTAATAACAGCTTCTTTTGTCAATCTCTCCACAAATAATATTTCTTCTTTTGATTTTGGTATTGGTGGATAATTATCTATTACTTTATCAATATCTATAGATAATTCATTTTGTAAATTTTCTTTACCTATAACTTCTACTATATTTTTCATATTTACATATACACCTAAATCTCCCTCAACACTTCTCTTAGCTACAGGTTCAGGATTAACTAATATTTTATTAATATAGTCACTCCCATATGTAACAGAATGCACATCAGTAGTTGCTCCACCTACATCTAGAGTTAATAAATCTCCAATATTTTTATATAAAAGTTTAGAAGCTTCCATTACAGCCCCTGGAGTTGGGGTAATATTTTCATTAACCATTTCTTTGATATACCTCATTCCTGGCGCTGTAGTTATGTGGTCTTCAAACACACCTTGAATGATTTTTCTTGTAGGTTCTATATTCAATAAATCTATTTTAGGGTATACATTTTCTGTTATATAAAGCTTATAATTCGTATCTTCAAATATTAACCTTACTTCTTCTTGATTTTCAACATTACCAGCATATATAACTGGTATACCTAAACTCATAGAAGCTATCATTTCAGCATTATAAATAGCTGTATCTCTTTCTCCATAGTCAACTCCACCAGCTATTAAGATTATGTTGGGATTTATTTCTTTTATTTTCTTTAAATCAGTTCTTTTAATTCTACCTGATGTTACTTGACGAATAACAGCTCCAGCTCCTAGAGCAGCTTCTTTAGCTGCTTTTACTGTCATATCATACACTAATCCATGAACAGTCATTTTTAATCCACCAGCTGCACTAGAAGTTGCAAACATATCATTATACTTTATATCATCTACAGATAATTTATTAGCTAAATCTTTAATAGCACCCGATAAGCCATTTCTTACATCGCCACCTTCAAATACTGTTGTTGGAGCCTGACCTTGACCCGAAAATACAGGATTATCAGAATCAATATTATGGAAAGCGTTTACTACAGTGGTAGTACTTCCTATTTCAGCTACCAACACATCTATTTTTAAAGAAACTTTTTTATTCTCCATTATTTATTATTCATTTCTCTTCTTTTTTCAACTAAGAAAGTGGCTACATGTATACCTTTGCTGTTTCTTCCAAATCCAGCATCTATTCCTTGTTCAATGGCTATTTCAGGTGTTACCTGTGTTCCTCCACAAGCAATCATTACTTTATCTCTTATACCTTTTTCTACACAATAATCGTGTAATTTCTTCATATTTTTATAATGAATATCATCATGACTTATTATTGTAGATGCAAGTATTGCATCTGCATTTAGCTCTATTGCTGCGTCTACTAATTTTTCTACAGGTACAGAAGTTCCCAAGTAATGACATTCTATACCATATTTTTCAATACCACCATGTTTTATATCTATTATTTCTCTTAAACCAACTGAGTGTTCGTCTTCTCCAACTGTAGCTGAAACTATTTTCATAGGCTTTTCTTCTATATCTGCTCTTATTTCTTCATCAGTTAGTACTTTAGGTTCTTCTGGTATTACTAAGTCATTTAAATCTATATCAAATGGAACTCTTCCCTTCACTTCTATCCTAGTGCCTTCGGATTCATGCATAACTTCTCTACTTATAACTTCAACTTCTTGTAAATTCATTTTTTTGACAAATTCCAATGCTGCAAACTCAGCTGTTCTTTTATCAGTAGGAAGCATCATTGTTATCATCACAATTCCATCTGCACACCATTCCATTTCAGGTTTGATTTTAGTTCCACCTCTGTATTCCTCTGATTCTTTTAGTCTATTTTCTACATTATCAAAATCATCAAGTTCATCGATATATATTATTTTGTTTGGATTTTCAAATGTACATCCATCTATTAATATTGATGGATTATCTATAGCTTTTTCATCACATTGAGCTACATTATTGTATCCAAAGTGAGCAGTTACAGGTGCTAAATAATCTTTATCTCTTTCATAAACAGTACCCTCACCAACTCCGCCTTTTATTTTTCTAGATATACCATCACCATTTCTTTCTGGATAATTTCCTGAGTCAACGAAGAATCCTTGTTCTACTGATTCAAAATATCCTCCAACTTCAAAGATTTCTTCCATATATAGTACAGCTCTTTCTTTAAGCTCTCTTGCTTTGTATCTTAATTCTCCAACATCCTTAAGTTCTATCATATCCATAAGACCATCCATGCCAACTAAAGCTTGCTTTGCTGTATCACATGCTTCTATGTTGTATATATGCCAAGGTACATTTCTACCTTCGTCAGGTGTTATAGTTGATTGTATGTCAGCTCTAGTTAGTACTGATGTTAATAAATTTAATACATGAGTAACTGTTGCTTCTCTAGTTGATGATTCCATATATTTAGTATTCATTTGAGCTCTCATCTTATAATCACTAAATAATTCTCTAAGTGCAACAGCATAAGGTAAGTCTATTCTTAAACATGGTGCTGGAGGGGCTGTTGGTGGCACTGTTGATAAGCATATATTACTTTTATCTATTCCTATTTTTTCTGAAAATATAGAATTTAAAGCGTGTTGAACCATAAGTTCAGGCATTACCTTCCATGCTTCTCTAGCCGTAGCATTAGCATTATGTGCTCCATCTATTTGAGCTATATTTGCAAAAGCCATTATTTGCTTAGCTTCACAAGCATCTACAAAAGATCTTACCATGTTTATATTTCTATATAGAACATTATATTGTGGGTCTTGATGTGCTCCATTGACCCCTTCTTCAGCAAACATTACTGCTACTTCAGGACCCGCAACACCACTTACATATGAATGGTAATTAATAGGTCTACCAACTTCTTCTTCTATAAAGTCAAGAGCTTTTCTTTGAGCTCTTACTTGTTTTCTTGTTATTGGAACACCTCCTATACCTTGAGGGGTTCCTTCTATAAGTCCGTCAAAATGTGATTGCCCAGCAGTTCTAATGACCATTAAGTGGTCAGCACCGTGATGAGCTGCCATCCTCATTCTTCTTATATCATCTTCAAATCTTCCAGAAGCTATTTCAGTAGTAATAATTGGGCTTGGTTGAGGGTCTATATTATTAAAATATTTAGATGATGGTAACCCTACACTCTTCTTTAAAGGTTTTGTACAGTCTTTATATTCAAAAGGTCCCATTTCAAGATTTTCCAAGTGTTCTCTCCAAACCCAACCTCTTCTTTTTGGTTTATATTTATCCAAATCTTTTAATATATAGTCTATATCTAATTTTTTATTTTCCTTTAACATGATTCTACCCCTTCTCTAAATAAACATGTAACTTCATCCCAATATTCACCATTAACTAATAATAAACCAGCTTCTCTAACTGATATATTTTTAGATTTAGCAAGCTTATAAACTACATGCCCTGCTCCCTTACCTATAAGACCTCTTTCCATAACACCTTCTAAAATAGGTTTTACCTCAAGAGAAGAAAATCCCATTCTTAACAAAACAGACCTTTCTATTGATGGCGTTGTATTCTTTTTGCCAAGGTCTATCATTGGTTCTACTATCTGGGCAGCTAAACTCCAAAATCTTTCTTTTAACTCATCATCGCTCAATTTCTGAAGATGTTTTCTTCTAACCTCAAAATCATCCTCTCTTTTTTTCATGAACATTCCCCCATTCATATTAATTTAAGTGAATTTTCCAACTATTCATTTCATGTTAAATTAAAAAATAGTAATTATTATAAATTATCTAACGTATCAATAACAAAATCTCTTGAACTTTTTACTTCTTTCATTAGAAACTCTATATCTTCATTACTTAGACTATTAACATCATCAATACCATTATGAGATATACAATTTTTTATAAATGATTTTCTTATTTTATTTATGTCGATATCAACACATTTTAATAATTCTGGTCTTTCTGGTAATATTAAGTTTACTCCTGCAATTTCTTCTCTTGGATTTCCAAATTTTATATCTATTCCATTTTCTTTTGCAAATGTAAGCTGTGGACATATGTGTTTACCTGCACCTGTATACTCTGTCTCTTGTACTACTACAACTTTATCTTCATCCAATTCTTGTGCTAAGGAAAATGCTGCTGCTAAAGATGTATTTCCAGCAGGTCCTCTTTCTATACCTTCCAACTGTGCCAATAATTCAGTTGTATAGAAAACTTCTCCTTGTTTTACTAACACATATCTGTCCATATATCTAAGTGGTCTAGCTGCAGACCTAGGTACATCTGACCTATCAGGCCATGTACAGAATGGTATACCAAAACCTGTATGTCCTGTTGTAAATGATTTTTTATTAAATTGACTATCACTAGCCATGTGTAATCCTTTTAAATCAACACTTGCTCCAACTACTTTTGTGTTAAGAGAACCAGCTTTTATTAGTCCTCTTGCTGTTCCAGTGAGATTACCTCCACCTGCATTTGTACAAACAACTACATCAGGGTCTTTTTTATATTTTTCTCTAAATTGAATAGCTAGCTCATATCCTAAAGTTTCTACACCTGCAATTCCAAATGGTGAATATAACGATGCGTTAAAATAGCTTGTTTCTTCTAGTAGGACTAAGAATGTATAAAATAATTCTGGTCCAACAGTTAATTGAATAACTTCTGCACCATATGCCTCACATTTTCTTGCTTTCTCTATAATCTCAGGTTGACCTAGACCATTAGAATCATAACATTCTTGAACTATTATACATTTTAAACCCTGCATTGCTGCCTGAGATGCTACAGCTGCTCCATAGTTACCACTAGTAGCTGCTATTACACCTTTATATCCCATTTTTTTAGCATGATATACTGCAGTAGCTGCTCTTCTTGCTTTAAAACTACCAGATGCATTCATTGCTTCATCTTTTACAAATATTCTAGCACCTTTACCTTCTGGAGCACATCTTCTGGCCAACTTAGTTAAATTTTTAAGTTCTATTATAGGAGTATTTCCAACAGCATATTGTGATTGAATTGCTTCAATATCTTGTAATGTATATCCTGTTTCACCCATCATTTTTTCATAGTCAAATCCTATTCCTTCTTGTTCAAAAGATGAGTAATCCAATCCAATTGCGTTTTTCATTATTTCATTGTTTCTTCCCATGACAGCTTGATAGCTCATATCTTTCATTGATGCTGCATTATTCATTATATACACCTCCAAATAATATTTCTTTAGCCTGTATTCCTATTTGGAGTAACTCAGGTATACATTTACCATAATCATGAGTATAATATGGATTTACTTTAAGTAAATCACCTTTTACAAGTCTACCCGTAATTGTTTTAACTTCTACTAAATCACCTATAGAGGCATCCTTTTGTATAAACCCTTTAACCCACATTTCTAAGGATACTTTCTTAGTATCCTCTGGAACTTGTGGAGCTCTTTCTTCTGGAGTCAACACTATATTGTGTATAATAACCCAATCATTAATTTTAGCATCCATTTTTTCATCCCCTTATCAGCTAACTGTTATTTTATTAATTTGCTTTTGACTCTTCTTCTAACTCAATTTCTATCTGATTTCTTATATCTCCCATTATTGCTCTAGGTACTGGTATATCCAACATAGTTTTAAGGCCTGGTCTAGCATTTATTATTAATGGAATAGAGTTTACTATCATTGCATAAGTACCTACCCCTCCAGGTATTTCAGGATTTATTTGTAAATCAATATTTGGTATCCCTTTTATTGATACATAGTCTCCTGTTTTAATACCTTCTGCTTCAGGTATTATCTGTTGTGGATGCTCCATTTCAATTAAAACATCTCCATTTACATATCCATATCCACATTGTCTACAACCAGCAACATTTCCAGCCAATGCCTCTCCGTACTTAGATTTTCTATCTACTGTAGTCATTATTGGTTCTTTTGTTTGTTCTATCTTATCTAGTTTCCACCCTAATCCATCAGCTATCATATTTATTGATTCTACAAATCCTACATGACCTGCTATAGTATTATTTTCTACACCTTTTATGAACTCTTCTTTTGTTACTCCAACACCTTGTTCTACCATAACAGATTTTCCAAATGGTGATAAATCATTTACCCTCTTCGCTTTTATACTATTAACTTCTTCACAAGTACCTGAAAGCGCTAATACTAGTAAATCTAGTACAAACCCTGGATTGATTCCTGTTCCAAGAATACTTACTCCATTCTCTTTTGCAACTTCATCCATTTTCTTAGCCAAGTCTGCATCATCAGCTTGTGGATATGCCATTTGTTCTGCTGTTGATATAACATTTATTTTTCTATTTAATAAGAACATTATTTTATCAAAAGCCTTTTTAGTAAATGAATCAGTTGCTAATAAAACAACATCTACACTTTTTTCTTTAAAAACTTCTTCATAATTTCCATTGATAATAACTTCTGTTCTTTCTCCTCTTTCAATTCCTAGGACATCATACATACTTTTACCTGAAGTACTTCTACTGCAAACAGATACTATTTCTATACCTTCTTTTTTTAAAATCATATTAGCCATGCCTATCCCCATAGCTCCAAATCCCCATATACCAACTCTTACTTTTCTCATATATACACCCTCCTAAAAATTTATATTCTTAATTATTAGTTAAAGCATGAATCGTGCCAACTTCAAAACAAAAATAAATATTTATTAGAACGTTGAAACTATAATTATCTTGTTATGTATTTTCATAAATAAAAAATAATATTTTTTCTGAGAAATAAAAAAAGAGCAAAAAAATTTGCTCTTTTATAATAATTTTGCGCCTTTATTTTACTTCTTTATAGGACTTTAATATTATATTTTTTTATTTTATATTGTAAATTTTGCCTATTCATACCTAAAATTGATGCAGCCTTAGTTATATTATATGATGCCTTTTCTAATGATTCATATATATACTTCTCTTCTATCTCACTGAGAACATTATTAAGTGTCTTATTCTCTAAATCATTTAAAGAATAAGTATTCCCCTCTTTATTCTCTTTAAGATTGTAATAGTCATTTAAATTAATCATGCTTGTTTCTATTTGTATCTCGTTTTCCATCATACTCATAGTACAATAAATTATGTTTTCTAATTCTCTTATGTTCCCTTGCCAGTCATAATTTTTTAAAACCCTGATAGCTTCATCTGAAATACCTACTACTTTTTTATTTAACTTTTTATTATACTTTGAAATAAATTTTTTGCATAATACAGATATATCCTCTTTTCTATCTCTAAGAGGAGGAATTTTTATATCTATTATGTTAAGCCTATAATATAAATCTTTTCTCATTTTATTCTCATTTAAAATAACTTTTGGACTTTCATTTGTTGTTGCAATAATTCTTACATCAACAGGTATATCCTTAGTCCCTCCAACTCTTCTTACATAACCTTCCTGCAAAACTCTTAGCAATTTAGCCTGTAACATAATAGGCATGGAGTTTATTTCATCTAATAATAATGTCCCTTTGTTAGCTTGCTCAAATAAACCTGGCCTGTCTATTGCCCCTGTAAATCCTCCCTTAGCAGTTCCAAATAGTATTCCTTCGAATAATGATTCTGGTAAAGCTGCACAATTTTGTGCTATAAATGGATAATTTTTTCTATTACTTCCATAGTGAATGGACTGGCTAAATAGCTCTTTGCCTGTCCCAGTTTCACCATATATAAATACTGAGGCATCAGACTTACAAGCTTTCTTAGATTTTGCTATTGCCTCTTTAATCAGATTACTTTCCCCTAAAATATCATCAAATTCATAGCCCTTTTTTTGTTTATTGTCAACTTTATTAATTAAATTTTTTTTATAGCTTCTGTTTAATAAATTTTCTATAGTTGTCATATTCTTTGATATTTCAAGTGCCCCTACAAATTCTCCTTTAATATCAATTGGTATCGTAGTATTTATTGCTGTTATTTCTTTTCCATTTTTATCTAGATATTTTTGAATATTGTCTTTAATAATTTCCCTTTTTTCCAAAACTTCTACTAGTGTACTTCTATTTATTTTCATTTTGCTGACTATATCAAAAAATGAATTAGTTAAAACATCATGTCTATTCATTTTTTCCATTTTTTGTACAGAATCATTGTAGATTATAGTTTTCCCTTCTTTATTAACAAAATGTACCCCTTCATCAATATTTTCCAATATTTCATTCATTACTTTAAAAAATATTTCTTGGTTCAACTATATCACCCCAGTACCTAAATATATAACAACCCAAAAATAAGTAAAATATTTCTATATATTTATCTTATCACATATTTATGATATTTTTTATGTCCATTATATTTTTAATTAATACTTGATGAACTACATAGTAAAGCATGAATAGTAATGGTTATATTCTTAGTATTTTCCCTTTTGTTGATATTTCCTTATTAAAAAAAATATTCTAAATATATTATTTATACTCAAATATTATCTAAAAAAGAGTATTTGTATACCTTTATTCTCGTACATATTTTTAACTTAAAATATAAACTTTATATAAAACAAGTTAAAATATACTTAATTAAAATACGTAAAAAAGAGCTATCACAGAACAAATTTAATTTACTCATGCGATAACTCGATTCTACAAACTAATATTTAATTTTCATAATATTTATTTCTAAAAAGCAGTCTCATGCCCAACATAACAGGCTATGCCATTATCTAAAAATATGTCCTGTAATTCTTCAAGATGCTCTTCATCAACATCTCCTTTATCAGAATACTCATATTCTTTACCTAATTGAATCCATTTTGACTCTCCTAGTCTATGAAATGGTAACAGATTAATTTCTACTAAATTATTTTTATGCATAAAAGATATAATATCATTTATATTTTCTATACTATCATTAAATCCTGAAATAACTGGTACTCTAAGTACTAATCTTCCACCCCAGTCAGAGTTTACAAGATTTGATATGTTTTCTAATACTAAATCATTATACACACCTGTTTGTTCCTTATGCTTTTCTCTATCCATATGTTTTATATCAATAAATGCAAAGTCGATATCCTTAAATATATTATTAAAAATTTCATTTGAAACACATGCACTCGTTTCAATAGCAGTGTGCACATTTGTTTCATGACATTTTAATAGCACTTCATGTAAAAATTCATGTTGAAGTAGTGGCTCTCCTCCACTAAATGTTACTCCTCCATTACTTCTCCAGTTATTAGAATCACGCTTAATCACCTTTACAAGTTCCTCTACAGTATATGGCTTTGCACATAATTTAAACGCATTATAATAACACGAGTTGACACATTCAAAACTCTCACAATTCTTACATATGCCCCAATCTATGACTGGCTTATTGTCAAGGTCAAAACTCAATGCACCATTTTTACATTTACCATGACATACAGTACATCCATTTTCATATTGACAAGACAACTCACTAAACATCATATGTGGTCTAACAGTCCAACTTTCAGGATTTGCACACCACTTACAACTAAGTGGACATCCATTTAAAAACACAGTTGTTCTACAACCTGGCCCATCATGAACTGAAAAGCTTTGTATATCAAAAATCATTCCTTCTAATTGTCTTTGACTATTCATTAAACACATGCCCTTCACAAGTAATTGCGTTTAATGTTGAGTATACCCAATCTTCATTCTCTAGCCCAACACATTTACCTATACCTTCATCATTAGCATCAACAAAATTTTTACAATTTTTACATTTTGGCATTACTTTTATTTCTGAACATGCTTCATCATCTAAATTAATCATTTGTTTTGATAATCTACAAATCCCTTTAGTCGCATCTACTGCGCAAAAATTCATACAATCACTATGTTTTCTCATATTTTACACCCCTTCATACTCTGTTCTAGCAATTACTTCATCTTGTATTGGTTTACCTAGTTCACACCAGTATTGAGTAAATCCAGCAACACGTACCATTAGTTGACGATAATTATCAGGATTTTTTTGTGCGTCTTTCAAAGTTTCTGAGTCCACAACATTGTATTGAATATGGAATCCACCTTTTCTCAAGTAACTTCTTGTTAAATCTAACAGTTTTTTTGTTCCTTGTTGTCCTCTAATAGTTGTAGGATGAAGTTTTAAATTCATTTGAGAATTTTGAACTACTGCTTGATCCCAAATAGTCGCAGATTCAAATAATGCATACACACCATTTTTATCTGTTCCTGCATATGCAGAAACTGAACCATCTGAATATGTTGTTCCACTTAATCTACCATCTGGGGTAGCTAAAGTAGCAGCTCCTTGTGGTCCATGTGTAGATACAGAAATTTGACAAGGATACATTTTTTTAGCATATAAAGATTGTGCTTCTTCACACACTTTTGCTAGCCATATTTCATAATTTTTAAGAATCATATCTGCATACAAATCATTGTTTCCATATTTAGGTGCATCAAGACAGGCCTTATAAATAGCATCATATTTGCCAGTCTTATCCACTTTTACTTGGTCTGCCATAGAATAATTACCAACTTCTAATGCATCTTTAAATCCAAAATTATTTAATACAGCATCCTTCATTTCTTCAACTGTAAAAGCTTTGTCATCATATACAAGTTTTTTAAGTGCAGCAAATGAGTTAACCATAGTAACAGTTCCACAAGTTTCTACATTTAATGTTGCATTATAACGATATCCCATATTTCCTATATGTTGACCTTTATCTAAACAGTCTGGTTTTAATAGAGAATTTATTATAGAAGTATCAAACTTTCTCCATATATCTAACTCAATATTATTTGCTCTCTCAATAACATTTATTGCTTGTTTATAATAGTCTTTAAATACTTCTACAACTTCTTCATAAGTATCTAATGGCTTATTATGAGGTTCAAATACTTGTATATTCATACGATGGTCTTTACCATTCATGAGAACAAGTTCTAATATTTTAGGATTAGCAATAAAGTGAACTCCAGAACCAGCAGATTGTCCTGCTCCACCTGCAATAGAATATGTCTTTCCATTTAAAGTCAGTTGTTTCCAGCATCCTGGAGATGTTTCCAGACATCCACCTAATGCAAATGCTCTAGCTTCTTCAACAGTCATTCCTTCATCAGCAAATTGCTTCATCATAAATGTTGTCCCATTTGAATTGTTTACCCATGCTGGATAACCAGAACCAAGTTTTGTACATTCAACAGCTTTCATTAAAAAATCTTCTGGAAGTTTTTCATCATATAACATAGTTAAGCTAGGCTGAGGAGTTCTACATCTCATACTTGCCTCTAATAATAATTCTTCTAATTCATTAGCTCCTGTAGAACCATCTTCTCTTAAGCCACCTATAGATAAAGTATTGAATGTATTTCCTGATAAGACTCCTCCATTTACACCTGCTGAAGCAAAACAGTCAATACAAGTGATTTTTATTCTATAAAGTTCTAATAATTCAATAACTTCTTCTTTTGTAATTAGTCCTTTTTCCATATCCTGTTCATACCAAGGATATAAAATTTGACCAAAACGACCTATAGACATACCAGATATAGCATCTTCATTTACTGATGCTATATGAATTGTATAAGTCAATTGAAGAGCTTCTCTAAATGTACGAGGTTGTTTATGTGCAATATGTTCTAATATCTCTACTAAATCTGAATATTCTTTTTTTGATTCTAAATCTGTTTCTATACTCTCTAAATATTTTGCATGTTTTGCATAGTTTAAAATCCAAGCTTGTAACCCTTCAATGACTTGAATAACAGCTTCATAAAAATATAGACGATCCATTCCGATAAGCCCATCTCCAGATGCATTTCCTGCAACTGCTTTTTTACATTCTTTTGCCATTTCTATAATTCCATCTAATCCATAATTTAAAGGATAAAAATAGTTTATAACTTCTCTACCTTGAGGAAGTGTATATCCTGAATCAAACATACATATAAGTGTACTCATTAAATTTTCTTTTAAATCATAATCTGGCATCATCTTTTCATAGTGAAATCCTAAATCTTCAACTGATTTTCCAACCCATTCCTTTGCCATTTTTACAAGAACAGGTACTTCTTCTTTTCTCATTCCAAATTTACCAGCTATTGAAACAACATTTCCAAAACTTTCAGTTACATTTCCTCCACCAGAACCAAATTTTGTAAGCTCATCTGCTGTATTACTAGCTAATTTCTTTGCTTCTTCTTTCATTTGTTCTCCCTGAGCAACAAAGAAACTTTCACTTACCCAAGGCATTGGGAAAGAACCTCTATAATGGCGTGTTTTTTGCATTACTATCTTCTCACCAGGTATTATATTTGGTGTCATATGAGAAAAAGCAGCTTTAAGAGCTTTAGCTCTTCTAACTACTGCTATATCCCCATCTGATTTTCTATATTCTCTATTGTACCAATATGGAAATTCCATATCAGCTGTAGACAATGTATTGTAATATACATTCAATAAATCATCTGCTCTTTTACTTGCTTTTTTTTCACTAAGTTCATCTAAATTTTCCTGATTTTGAAAATTTGCTTTAATATTTTTTGCTTCTAAAATACTTCTTATTTTATCTTCTTTACTTTGACTCATTTCTTCCCCTCCTTAAACTTTCTATACTTAGTATAAAACTTTTTAAGAAGGGAAAAAAAGAGTCTATTACCCACTTTCTAAAATAATCTTTCTACAAAAAAATAAAACTTAAAACATTTTAGACCATAAATTTACCTTATATCTAAATATCTAAAAACCTACTGATTTATTAAAATATAAAGATTGTCCATTGTCTTGTTTTAAGCTTTAACATATACTATATTTAATTTTATAAAAATACTTAATCAATATATTTTTAAACTTAGTTTATATTACTGGTTTATCTTAAGATTCGGAACTGCATTCAGACTCATATCATGTGTTTTATTGTTTATAAAATTATAATATCCTGCGCAACCTATCATAGCAGCATTATCTGTACATAAAATTAAAGGAGGATATTTAACTATAATTCCACTCTCTTTTGCAAGTTCTGTTATTTTAGCTCTAAGACCAGAGTTGGAAGCAACTCCACCAGAAAGAGTTATAACATCATAACCTTTATCTTTTGTCGCTTTTAATGCTTTAGTAGCTAAAACTTCAACTACTGCTTCTTGAAAAGATGCAGCAACATCTTCAACTACTATTTCTTCGTTTTTCATCCTTTTTCCATTTAAATAATTTAATACAGAAGATTTTAGACCACTAAAACTAAAGTCATAGCTATCATCTTCTAAATAAGCTCTTGGAAATTCTATAGCATGCTTATTCCCTTTTTTAGCTAAATTATCAATAATAGGTCCTCCTGGATACCCCAAATTCATAGCCCTTGAAATCTTATCAAAGGCTTCTCCAGATGCATCATCTCTAGTCTTTCCTAAAATTTCATATTTACCATAATCTTTAACTTCTACTAAGTGAGTATGACCTCCAGATACTATTAATGTTATAAAAGGAGGTTTTAAATCTTTATGCTCTATATAGTTTGCACTTAGATGTCCTTCAATATGATTTACTCCTACAAGAGGAATATCCAATGTATATGCAAGTGCTTTAGCATAAGATAATCCTACTAATAAAGCCCCTACTAGTCCTGGGCCATATGTAACTGCAATGTGGTCTATATCATTAAATCCTATATTTGCCCCATCTAAAGCTTCTTGAACAACTATATCAATATTTTCAACGTGTTTTCTTGAAGCCACCTCTGGTACTACTCCGCCAAACTTTTTATGTGTTTCTATTTGAGTAGAGATTATGTTTGAAAGTACTTCTCTACCATTTTTTAAAACTGATGCAGCTGTTTCATCACAGCTACTCTCTATAGCTAATGTTATTATATCACCCATAAACTCTACACCTCTTTTAATTGATTCCACATTATAATTGCATCTTCTTTGTTATCATTATAGTATTCTTTTCTGATTCCACCCATTTTAAATCCATATTTTCTATATAGATTTTGTGCTATTTTATTTGATGCTCTAACTTCTAATGTCATAGACGCAATATTATTATCTTTACATAAATCAACTAATCTTTTTATTAACTTATCTCCTATTTTTTTGCCTCTATAGTCACTATGAACAGCCACATTATTTATATGACCTTCATCAAGTATAAGCCAAATTCCAACATATCCAACTACTTTTCCATCTAGTTTTGCTACTATATACTTTGCTACTTCATTAGATAACTCTTTTCTAAAAGATTCTTTTGACCAATAATCTTCAAAACAATTTTTTTCCACTTCAAAAACTTCATCTATATCTTTAATAGTCATTTCTTCTATTTTTACATCATCTATTATTTGTTTTGTATTATCTTTCATTATTTATCCTCTTCATTTTTTCGTCATATTGTACTTCGGCCTGAGATTTTCTGATATACATAGGGTTTATTGTATAACAAGTATGTACATCTATATTTTTACTATATTTATTTAGTGCTACAGAACATAAGCTTCCTGCTTTAGATACATTATGAGCTGGTGAAGGTATCTTTATATTTTTTACGTTTTCTAGCTCATCCTTATATTTATAAACAGCTTCTCCAACTATTATAAATTCTTCATCACTTGATTTAATTTCCTTTAGTAAAGTTTCAAATTCTACAACATCAACACTATCTAACTCTATTAACTCTCCATCTTCAAACTTATATTTAGCTGAATACACCTGATTTTTTTGTGCATCTAATATAGAGCATATTTTTCTTTCACATAAATTCATATTACCTGCTAAAGATTCTAAAGAATTTACTGCTATTATTGGTAGATTATTTACATGGGCTATAGCTTTTACTGTAGCCATACCTATTCTAAGACCTGTAAATGAACCAGGGCCTATACATATCGCTAACAAATCCATCTCTTTTATCTTTAAATCACTCATATCCAACATATTTTCTATCATTGGCATAAGCTTTTGTGAATGAGTTTTTTTGTTATTTACTGTAAACTCACAGATTAAATTATCATCTTCAACAACTGCTACACTTGCTGCCATAGAAGATGTATCTATACCTAATATCTTCATTATTTAATCAACTCCTCAACTATACTTTTATAATAATCTCCTTTTGGAGTTAATATCATTTCTCTTCCTTCATCTTTGTACCTTAATTCTATGTTTAAATATTCTTTTGGAAGTATATCTTCTATTAAATTACCCCATTCAATTATACAGATTCCATTTGAATTTATATATTCATCATATCCAATATCATACATTTCATCACTACTACCAATTCTATAAACATCAAAATGATACAAAGGTATTTTTCCTTCATATTCGTTTATTATAGTAAAAGTTGGGCTTGTTATATAATCATTTATACCTAATGAGTCTGCTAAGCTTTGTGTCATTGTGGTCTTTCCAGCTCCTAAATCCCCCACTAAACAAATTACACTACCTTCTTTTAATAATTTACCTAATTTATATCCTATTTCTCTAGTTTTACTTTCATTTTCTAAATATATTTTTGCCATTAATTCATCTCCATCTTGATATAATCGTCGTGTGAATTTATATCACTGCTTAATTAATTATAGTATAAGCCCCAACTATTATAAAGTACTTCTATTTATCTTTTTTGTTTATCTTTCAATATTGATGATTCTATTAAAACTTATATATAATCATCAATAGCAATCCTTACATATTCTTTTGCCTTACAATTTTGTTTCAGGGCTTCTTTACATATTTCCTCTGATTGCTCTTTTACATACTTGAGAGATTTATAATTTTCTTTTACTGCTTCAATGCACATTTTTTCTGTTTGATTCTTTATATACATAAGCATCTTTCCATTTTGTCTTACAATCTCTGTACATATCTCTTCTGTATAGTTATCTATGTAATTTAGTACATCTTTAATATTGTACTTTTTATCCAAGTATCTTATAGCTCTTATACATGTTTCTTCTGTCTTATTATTAACAAATTGTAGGCTTCTTCCATCTTGTTTAACTGCTTCTAAACATATTCTTTCTGTCTGCTGATTTACATATTGTAATGCCATACCATTTTGACTTACAGCTTCAATACACATTTTTTCTGTTTGGTTTTGTACATATTTAAGTGCTTTATAGTTTCGTTTTATTGCTTCTATACATAATTCTTCACTTTGTTCTCTAACATATGCAAGACACCTGCCATCTTTTTTAATTGCTTCTAAACATATTTTTCTTGTTTGAACCTCTAAAGCTTTTAATATACTTACAACATCTATATTAGAAGAACATCTTATTGCTTTTATAATAAGTTCTTCTGTTTGATTTCTTACATACTTAAGTGCATTGCAATCTTTTTTTATTGCTTCAAGGCATATATACTCAGTTTGTTCTTTTACATATTCAAGTGCTCTATAATTGTACCTTATAGCTTCTAAACATAATTCTTCTGTTTGCTCTTTTACATACTTCAAAGCTTTATAATTCTGTCTTATAGCTAAAATACACATACCATCTGTTTGATTATTTATATTTTCTAATTCATGATAGTCATACTTCACTCTTTCCATATTTTCAATATATTCATTCGTAATATACTTTAAAGAATCTCCTAACATTTTACTATCAATGCCTATATGAATATTTTCCCAATCACTATTAAAATAATACCCTTTATCGTCTAAAAATACTTTTTTCATTTTTTTACATACTTTCATAAATCTACTCTCCTATCATCATTAAATTAGTTATTATTAAGAATTACAATTCAAAACATTATTTATTCTTAATAATAACTTTATTTTTTGTCTATTATGAATTCG
This sequence comes from Clostridioides sp. ES-S-0190-01, assembly GCF_020658275.1. Lineage (NCBI taxonomy): Bacteria > Bacillati > Bacillota > Clostridia > Peptostreptococcales > Peptostreptococcaceae > Clostridioides > Clostridioides sp. ES-S-0190-01. The sequence continues at coordinate 188,239 of NZ_JACVWA010000044.1, forward strand.
CTCTGCATATTGTAGATACCTTTTTAGTATTTTAATAGTTAATCGTTTTAATTCTTCCTTTATTTTAAAAATTAAATCTGTCTAAATATTTCTTATTTTAAATACATTTTTTGATAAATTAATAAAGCCATAATGTATTTAATACATCAATCACAACATGAGACTGAAGTTATAAATAAATTATGGCTTTCCAATATATTTAATTTTAAAATTTTATATTTTCTTGTCTGATTATTTTTTTATTACATTTCCCATTTTTTTATAAAGTGGTAATGTTACTAAAGATATTATCACAGCTTTTAGTACATTAAATGGAGCTATCATCCAAATTACAAAAGTAAATAGGTCATGAATCTTAGGATTTATAGCTGAACCTAACCCTATTATAGCATCTAGTCCCATAAATTGACCATAAAGTGGTAACATTACAAAGTAATTTAACACTGAGCCAATTATAGTCATAGCTATTGTTCCTAATACAAATCCAATTAATATGCCTTTTAAATCTTTACTTTTCTTATATGAATAACAAAGTATCATTACATAAGAACCACCAATTAATATATTTGCAAACTCTCCTACTCCTCCAGTTGTTGTTGCTGTAATCGCTTGTAGTATATTTTTTACTACAACTATTCCAAATCCAACTAATGGTCCTAAAGACATCCCTCCAAATATTGCTGGAATATCTGATAAGTCAATTTTTAAGAAATCTGGAAATATACCTGGTATTGGTGCTTGAATAAACATTAGTAAATAAGATATTGCTGATAAAATTGACATTACTACTAAAGTTCTTGTTGAAATCATATTACTTCTTTTTGCTGTACTTTGCATAATTATTATCCTCCTAATAAATATATTTATATTTTTTTAGGAAAAACAAAAAACTCGAAGACCTTATCTTCGAGTTTTTATGGATATAGTTTAAACAAACTAAAATAAACTTATTTATATTCCATAAATATCTTCTCTCATCCAGACTTTACTGTCGGCTTTGGAATTTCACCAAATCAACCACATAAGTAGTTCGCGGGCTATACCGCCGGTAGGGAATCTCACCCTGCCCCGAAGATCTTCTTTGATTTTTTAATTTTCCTTACACTCTTATATTAGTTAATTTTTTAATAATTGTCAAGTTATTTTTTTTCATACACTACTTTCCCATTTATTATAGTGTAAAGTACATTACTTTGAATCTCTAGTGGAGAATTATCCCAAATTACTATATCTGCATCTTTACCAACTTCTATAGAACCTACTCTATCTTCAATTCCTAGAGTCTTAGCTGGATTTATTGTAATGGATTCTATTGCTTTTTCTTCTTTCATTCCATGCTTAACTGCTATCCCTGCACATATTGGAAGATATTGAACTGGTATTACTGGATGGTCTGTCATTATACATACATCGAGTCCTGCATTTGAAAGTATTCCAGCTGTATTAAACGTTAAATTTCTAAGTTCAAATTTAGACCTTTCTGATAATGATGGCCCTACTATTACAGGAAATCCTTCTTCCAATAGCTCCTCCACTATAAGATGGCCTTCTGTACAATGGTCTAATGTAAGCTTTAAATTAAACTCTTTTGCAATCCTTATGGCTGTGAACATATCATCAGCTCTATGGGCATGTGCTTTAAAAGGAATTTCTCCTCTTAAAACGGGTATTAAACTTTCCATTTTTATATCATATTCAGGTTTTTCACAATCTTCATCATCATGACTTTCATACAGGTCGACTTCCTCTAAATATTCTTCTGCTTTTTTAAGATTCTCTCTAAGTAATGAAGCTATTGCCATTCTAGTTTGTGGAGATTTATCATCTTGACCATAACAGCTTTTTGGATTTTCTCCAAAGGCTATTTTAGACGCTACTGGATTTTTTATTACCATTTTATCAATTCTTTTCCCATAGGTCTTTATAGCTATACATTGACCTCCCATAACATTTGCACTTCCAGGAGTTGTACATACAGAAGTTATACCACCTTCAAAAGCTTCTTTAAATGTTCTGTCCATTGGATTAATCCCATCTATAGGATTTAATTGTGGTGTTATTGGGTCAGTTTCTTCATTTCCATCTGCTCCTTCAAATCCTATACCATCTTCCCACAATCCTAAATGAGTATGGGCATCTATAAACCCTGGAAACACAAATTTACCACTTGCATCTATCACCTCTACATCTAAAGGTGCTATTAAGTCTTTTCCTATCTCTATTATTTTTCCTTGGTCTATAAGTATATCTCCCTGAATTATTCCATTTGTTATGGTATTTATATTACCATTTTTTATAAAAACCATTCATTTTCCTCCTGATTTTCAATACTATACTAACTATTTTAAATATTATCTCTTTACAGTCTCATTTCATAATTTCTTAAATTTTTTATTATGCTACTTACATTTATAATTGTTACACATAAGTATCATAACTAAACATAAATTAACCTATTTTTTCATTGATAATGCAACTCTTTTTTTATTTAAATCAATTCCAATTACCTTTACATCTACTATATCACCTACTGTAACAATACTCATAGGGTCTTTTACAAAGCTATTACTCATTTCTGATTTATGAACTAGCCCATCATTTTTTATTCCAATATCTACAAATGCTCCAAAATCTACAACATTTCTTATTGTACCTTTTAAAGACATCCCTTCTTGTATATCTTCAATTTTTAGGACATCAGTTCTAAGTATAGGCTTTATTCCTTCTTCTCTTGGGTCTCTTCCTGGTTTTTTAATCTCAGCTATGATATCTCTTAAAGTAACTTGGCCTACTTCCAATTTTTCACTTAATTCTCTCAAACCAATTTCCTTAACTTTTTCATCTATTTCTTCTATATTTTTATTTTTTACATCATCCAAAGAATATCCTATTATTTCAATCATTTTTTTGCATATATCATAACTTTCAGGATGTACACCTGTATTATCTAGAGGATTCTTTCCATCTAAGATTCTCATAAATCCAGCACATTGAGTAAATGCTTGAGGGCCAAGTCTTTTTACTTTTTTCAGTTGTACTCTTGATGTAAAGTCTCCATTTTCTTCTCTATATGCTATTATATTTTTTGCGATAACCTTACTTATTCCTGCAATATGCTCTAATAGAGAATATGATGCAGTATTTAAATCTACTCCAACACTATTTACGGAATCCTCAACAACTCCATTTAATACTTCTTCTAATCTCTTCTTATTTAAGTCATGTTGATATTGGCCTACACCTATACTCTTAGGGTCTATTTTCACAAGTTCTGCTAAGGGGTCTTGTAGTCTTCTCGCTATAGATATAGCTCCTCTTATTGATACATTTATATCTGGATGTTCTTCATTTGCGAGTTCAGATGCTGAGTAAACTGATGCACCAGCTTCGCTGACTATAACATATTGAACGTCTCTATCTATCTCTTTTATCATTTCTGACACAAATGTTTCTGACTCTCTTGATGCTGTCCCATTTCCTATTGAAATTATGTCTATATTATATTTTTCAATTAATTCTTTTAAAGTCTTCTTTGCCCCTTCTACATTATTTTGAGGGTCTGTTGGATATACTGTTGTATAGTCCAATAATTTACCATTTTTATCTACAACCGCTATTTTGCAACCAGTTCTAAATGCAGGGTCAAATCCCATAACTACTTTATCTTTAACTGGTGGTTGAAGTAATAAACTTTTAACATTTTTTCCAAATACACTTATAGCCCTTTCTTGAGCTATTTCTGTCAGATGATTTCTTATTTCTCTTTCTATCGATGGGAAAATTAATCTTTTATATGAATCTTCTATTGAATTTACAATTTCATCTTTATTCTTAAAGTTTTTATCATTTACATATTCATTTACTATATAATTTAAAACTTTATCATTATTTATTTCTAATTTGACTTTTAAAAAATTCTCTTTTTCTCCTCTATTTATTGCTAAAACTCTATGTGGAGCCATACTTTTCACTGCTTCACTATAATCATAATACATATCATAAACTGATTTCTCATCAGTAGAACTTTTACTAACTATCATTCCTTCTCTTAAAGCAAGCTCTCTTATGTATTTTCTAATCTTCGCATCATCTGAAACTGTTTCTGCAATTATATCTCTTGCACCTTTTAAGGCATCCTCAACAGAAGTTACTTCTTTTTCTTCATTTATATAACTCTTCGCCTCTAAATCTATATTATCTAGATTACTCTCTAGTATTGATACTGCTAGATTTTCTAACCCTTTTTCTTTTGCTATTGTTGCTCTAGTTCTTTTCTTTTGTTTATATGGAGCATATATATCTTCTACTTCTTGTAGTGTTTTTGCTTTTTCTATATTTTGTGTTATCTCATCTGTTAATTTTCCTTGTTCATCTATTAATCTAACTACATCATCTTTTCTACTTTGAAGGTTTCTTAGATACATCAATTTTTCATAGAATTCCCTTAATGTGACATCACTCATCTCACCAGTCATTTCTTTTCTGTATCTAGCTATAAATGGTATTGTATTTCCTTCATCAATAAGCTTTAGCGTATTATTTATTTGTTCATCTTTGAGATTAAATTCATTTTTTAAGATTTGATTTATATCCAATTTTTTTCACTCCTAATGTTAGTTTTTTCATAAGTATAACAAACAGAACGAAGGCTGAGGGTTGTAGTCCTCAGCCTAAGTGCTGTAAAGTGCATAGTAAGCACTAACCTTCTTATATATCTATCTTAATTACTGTACATTGTTTATTAAACTGTCTTATTCATTTTTAAGTATTCGTTGATAAACAAGTCTATATTCCCATTCATCACACTATCTACATTTCCAAACTCAGCATTTGTCCTATGGTCTTTGACTAACTTATATGGTTGGAAAACATAGGACCTAATTTGGCTACCCCACGTTATTTGTGAGTATTTGCCTTGTATATCTTCTATTTTTTCCTTTTGCTCTAATTCTTTTAACTCTATCAATTTTGCCATCAAAAGTCTCATAGCTCTATCTTTATTTAAATGTTGAGACCTTTCATTTTGACACTGAACCACTACACCAGTAGGAATATGTGTTATTCTAACAGCTGAATCAGTTGTGTTTACATGTTGTCCTCCAGCACCAGACGCTCTATATGTGTCTATCTTCAAATCTGATGAATTAATTTCTACTTCTATATTTTCATCTAACTCTGGTGTTACATCTATAGAAGCAAATGAAGTATGTCTCTTTCCTGATGGGTCAAATGGAGATATTCTTACCAATCTATGAACCCCTTTTTCACTTTTTAAATATCCATAAGTGTTGGTTCCTTCTACAAGAATTGTAGCTGTCTTTATTCCCGCTTCAGGGTCTGATATTATATCTAAAAGCTTAACTTTATAACCCTTACCTTCTGCCCATCTTATATACATTCTTAAAAGCATCTGAGCCCAATCTTGAGCATCTAGACCCCCAGTTCCAGCATTTATAGATAATATAGCATTATTTTTATCATACTCGCCATTTAAAAGAGTTTTTATTTTCATCTCAGATAATTTTTCTTCTATTGATTCTATAGACATTTCTATATCCTTTTCAACAGAATCATCCTCTTCTTCTAGGCCTATTTCAATCAATACTTCTACATCTTCTAATAAGTTTTTTAGACTTTCATATTCATCTATAGTTTCTTTTAAAGCTTTGTTTTCTTGAAGTACTTTTTGCGCTACTTCATTGTCATTCCAAAAATCTTGTTTATTTATCTTCTCTTCATTAATTTTTATCTTTTCCATCAATGAAGCTACGTCAAAGAGAAACCCTCAATTCTTCTAAATTTGAAGCTATTTGCTCCACACTATGTCTATACTCTTGTATCTTTAACATTTAATCCTCCAAAACTATCTTCCACAACAGTTTTTATATTTCTTACCACTTCCACAAGGACATAAATCATTTCTTCCAACTTTTTCATCTTTTTTAATAGTTTTGCTTGTTGGAAGAGTTCCATCTGAGGGAGAAGTTAGATTTTCAACATCTACAACTGCTTTTCTTTCTACTGGAGCCTCTATTGTTATATTAAATAAATATCTTACAGTATCTTCTTTAATATGTTTATTCATCTCATCAAACATATCAAAACCTTCCATTTTATAAGCAATAACTGGGTCTTGTTGACCTACAGCACGAAGCCCTATACCTTGACGTAATTGATCCATTGCATCTATATGGTCTATCCAATGATTATCAACAGCTTGAAGTAAGATAACTCTCTCAACTTCTCTCATTCTTTCATAACCTATTTGTTCTTCTTTTGCAGTATATATCTTCATAGCTATTTCATAAACTTTTTCTGTTATTTCAACTGGATTAAGCTTTTCTATCTCTGGGATTTCTATACTACCTTTTGGTAAGAACAGATTATACATATGTTCCTTAAATCCTTCTTCATCAAATCCTTTATCTTGTGTATAAAGAGTCACTGATTCTTCTATTATAGAATGAGTCATTGATTGTACTTGCTCTTGTAAATCTTCACCTTCTAATACACGTTTTCTCTCTGCATATATTATTTCTCTTTGCTTATTCATAACATCATCATATTGAAGTACATGTTTTCTTATTCCAAAGTTTTTACCTTCGACTTTCTTTTGTGCACCTTCAATAGACTTAGATAATATTCTATGTTCTATAGGCATGTCTTCTTCAAGACCTATTTTATTTACGATTCCAGATATTCTATCGCTTCCAAACAATCTCATAAGGTCATCATCAAGACCTATATAAAATCTTGAGCTACCTGGGTCACCTTGACGACCAGCACGACCTCTTAACTGGTTATCTATTCTTCGAGATTCATGTCTTTCTGTACCAATTATAGCAAGTCCACCTGCTTCTACTACTTGTTTTTGTTCGTCTTCTGTTTGTTGCTTAAATTGTTTATATAATCTTTCGTACTCTGCTCTAGCTTCAAATAAAATTTCATTTCCTGCCACAGGTATTCCTTCTATTGGAGTATCAACTCTATTTACTACATCTTCTTTAAATCCATTTCTTCTCATTTCTCTCTTAGTTAAGAAATCTGGATTCCCACCTAAAACTATATCAGTACCACGACCAGCCATGTTAGTAGCTATTGTAACAGCTCCAAGTCTACCTGCTTGAGCTATTATTTCTGCTTCTTTATCATGGTGTTTAGCATTTAATACTTCATGTCTAATACCTTTTTTCTTTAATATTTGTGATAGTAGTTCTGACTTTTCTATCGAAACTGTACCTACAAGTATTGGTTGATTAACTTTATGTCTTTCAATTATTTCTTCAGCTACAGCATTAAATTTACCTATCTCACTTTTATATACACAATCTGGCAAGTCTTCTCTTACCATAAGCTTATTAGTAGGCACTTGGAAGACATCCATTTTATATATTGCTTTAAACTCTTCTTCTTCTGTTTTTGCTGTACCAGTCATACCTGAAAGTTTTTTATACATTCTAAAGTAATTTTGGAATGTTACAGTAGCTAGTGTTTTAGATTCTCTCTGTATTTTAAGACCTTCTTTTGCTTCTATTGCTTGATGCAAGCCTTCTGAATATCTTCTACCAAACATAAGTCTACCAGTAAACTCATCAACTATTACTATTTCTCCATCTTTAGCAACATAATCAACATCTTTTTTCATTATTACATGTGCCCTTAAAGCCTGATTTATATGGTGATATAACTCTGTATGAGATATATCTGTTATATTATCAACATTAAAATATACTTCTGCTTTTTGTATACCTGATGCTGTTAGAGATACAGCCTTATCTTTTTCTTCTAATTCATAGTCATCAGGTTTTAAAGTTAACACAAATGTATTTGCATCTGAATATAGGTGAGTTGATTTATCTCCAGGCCCAGATATAATAAGTGGTGTTCTAGCCTCATCTATAAGTATAGAGTCGACCTCATCCACTATCGCATAATTTAATCCTCTTTGAACTCTTTGCTCTTTGTGTATTACCATATTGTCTTTTAAGTAGTCAAATCCATATTCATTATTTGTACCATAAGTTATATCACAATCATATTGTTCTTTTCTAACTTTTGGATTTTGACCATGTACAATAACACCTACACTCATTCCTAAAAACTCATAAACTTTTGCCATTTGGTCTCTATCACGTTTTGCAAGATAATCATTTACCGTTACAACATGTACACCTTTTCCAGTAAGAGCATTCAAATAAACAGGAGCAGTTGCAACCAAAGTTTTACCTTCACCTGTTTTCATCTCAGCTATTCTTCCTTGATGTAATACTATACCTCCAATCATTTGAACTCTGTAGTGTCTAAGACCTAATACTCTTTTAGAAGTCTCTCTGACTACTGCAAATGCTTCTGGAAGTATATCATCTATACTTTCTCCATTTTCTAATCTTTCTTTAAATGTATTTGTCATATTTTTAAGTTCCGAGTCTGCCATAGATTCAAATTTAGGTTCTAATGAATCTATTATATCAACAGTCTTATTGAACTTTTTCAATTCTTTTTTATCTGCCATGTTGAATAAACTATCCATAAAGCTCATATTTTACATCTCTCCTCGTTCTTTATTGTACTATTATTCATTTTACCATAAAAACTATACTTTTAATATTAATTTAAAAAGCTATCGATAAATAATTTATCGATAGCTAATATGATTAAATCTAAATTGCTTTATTCATGTTCTATTATACCATATCCGCCATTATGACGTTTATAAACTACAGCTATTTCATCTGAATCTATATTCTTGAACATATAGAAATCATGTCCTACTAATTCCATTTGTAATACAGCTTCTTCTTCGCTCATTGGCTTAACACTAAATTTCTTACGTCTTTGAATTACTATATCTTGATTTTCATCTTCATAATCTTCTTGTTCATCTGCTAGATTTATCTCTGCATCTTGGAATCTTATACTCTTATTGTCTTGATGCTTATCTTGTAATCTCTTTTTATATTTTTTTAATTGTTTGCTTAATTTATCATATACAACATCTATAGCTGTGTATAAATTCTCCTGCATATCTTCTGCTCTAATTATAGGACCATTTACAGTAGCTATTGTTACTTCTATTTTTTGTCTTGTTTTTTTAGCACTTACTGTAACCTTTACATCAGTGTCTGGATGAATGTAATTATCTAACTTACTTAACTTGCTTTCGATTTTATTTTTTATTGCATCAGTTAATTCGATTTGTTTTCCAGATATAATTATGTTCATAAGTACATCTCCCTTCAATTATGCCAGTATAAGAAAATTTATACTTAATAATATATTCTACACGAAATCTCATAATCCTTCTTTTATTATTAACTTTTGTGATTTTTTCTATTCAATTGATAGAATTATTTTTCATTTTTAATCACCTTAATGCTTATGTGGATTAATATTATAACAATACCCTGTGGATAATGTGGATAAAACTGTTAATAACTCTTGTTCCTGTGTATTTAAAGCTATTTTTATTATCCTTTCTATCCACAAATATCTCCAATAATTGTTTATTAATATGTGAATTCATGTCATAAAGTGGTAATTTTAGGAAATTATATGTATTATATGTTACTTAACTTTTATAAATTTTTCATAGTTATCCACCTTCTAAAACCTCCATGTTTCATTTTTTCTTTCACTATTTAGTTTAACTTCAAAATTATCTAAAAGTAGTAAAGCATCATAACAATAATTTCTTAATCAATACTCATAATATTCATATACCCAAACTACAATTGACTAACACTCTTTATTTAATCTAATAAGTTATATAAATTATATATGTTTATATTATTTCGAAATTATATCCACTAATTGTTTTAGCTTTTGTCTGTCTATATCTTCAAATGGATTTTTATCTATTCTAACAGCTGTACCAAAATGAAAATTATTTGCCTTAGTTACTCCCTTTATTTCAACTATATTATTAAAATTAAGACCTCCACCTAAAAGAATTTTTATATTATTAGAGTTAAGCATCATATCTTTTATAATTTTTATATTCTCTCTTATACTTCCCTTTCCCCCTGACGTTAATATATTTGTAATTCTGTCATAATTCTTTAAAAGATTAACACTTTCTATTGTATTTGATTCATCTATTGCTCTATGAAATGTAACATCAAGATTATCGCAATATTGCAACAAAAAATTTAAATTTTCTTCATCTATATTATTATTCTTGTCTAACATTCCAAATACAACTCCATTAGCTCCAATCTTTTTGACTGTATTTATATCTTTTAACATTATATTTATGTCTTCTTTACTATATACAAAGCTTTTAGCATGTGGTCTTATCATTACGTTCACAGGTATCTTTACACTGTTAACAACACTTTCTATAAGTCCAAAACTTGGTGTTAGCCCTCCTTCAGTTAAAGCACTAACTAATTCTATTCTATCTGCGCCACAATCTTCTATAATCTTAGCGTCTTCTACTGTCATTCCTATTATCTCTAGCATAACTACTCCTTTGCTAATTCATATATTGCATTTGAAAATATCTTTGCATTTAAGATTATATCATCTATATCCATATATTCGTCAGGATTATGTGCTATTCCTTTTTGTCCTGGAAACGAAGGTCCAAATGGAACTATATTTGGCATTACTTTTGCATATGTACCTCCATTAGTTGTTACTGGAGTACCATCTAATGATGTTACTCTTTCATAAGCTATTTGAAGTTTTTTAACAAGCTTACTATCCTTATCAAAATATACAGGGTTAAAATTAGAAATTACTTCTATCTCTGTATCATTGGGAAAATTAGATTTTATTTCATCTAAGACATCTTCTAGTTTATAACTAAATTCATATTTTACCTTTATCTCAAGTATTATGTAACTATTCTCTTTATGTAACTCTTTATTTGTGACAATCACCTTTTCAGACATATTTTCTATAAAGCTTAAAAATGTATCTTCCTTATAGTTACAGTTATTTTTGATTATAATTTTCGCCATACCTTTTTCACCATATACAACAGGATATTTGCAATCTGGTGTGAACCCCATTATAGGAGGTTTTTCATTTTTTAAATAATATGGTATATCTTTAAATCCACTTTCTTCATTTGTGCCAAAAATTATCCTAACTTTTTTATCTAACTTTAAACCTAATTCCTTAATAACATATAATCCATATAAAGCACACATTATAGGTCCTTTATTATCTAATACCCCTCTACCATAGATTTTTCCATTATATATTTCTCCTCCATAAGGTTGATATATCCAATTTTCCCCTTCATGTACTACATCTACGTGGCCAATTACACAGATATAATCTTCGCTATCTCCATATTCTGCATAACCAATATAATTGTCTAAGTTTCTAACTTTAAAGCCTAATTTTCTTGAAATTTCTAGTGCTTTATTGAGTGCTTTTCCTACCTTTTCGCCAAAAGGGAAGTCATTTTCTGACTCCCCTTTAACGCTAGGTATTTTTACAATATCTACAATATCACTTAATAAATGTTCTTTTATCTCGTCTACTTTATTGTTTATAATATTCATAAAAATCTCCTTTTAAATATTAAAGACTCTACTTTGCTGCATAAATACAAACTTTATTCACTCACTTCTATTGGAGCCTTTATCCTAGCTTCATATGCTTCCATCCACTCGTTTGACACAACCTTATGTATAGTTTTACCATCTATTCTATTTGATATATACACTGTAGGTTCTTCTGCTTTAGTAGCTACTGAGAATGTAAAGTCAGCTATGTTTGTAGCTACTCCCCATTCTCCTTTATTATTCATAGCAACTAATGATAAGTCTCCAGCTTTTCCTCGTCTTTTGATAAGTTGTTCATCTAACTCATTTACTGCTATATCACATGCCTCTTGTGGATGTTTTCCTTCTTTCATAAGTCTAACTATCTCATATGATATACACCCTTTCATCAAATCTTCTCCAAGACCAGTAGCTGTAGCCCCTCCTATGTTACTATCAACGAAAAACCCTGAACCAGATAGTGCAGAATCTCCTATTCTACCTCTTTTCTTCATAAATAGACCACTTGTTGAGGTTGCTGCACACATCTTTCCATCTCTATCTAAAGATATCATCCCAACAGTATCATGACCAGCATATGGGCTTAATCCTTTATCTAAAGTTTCTTTTTTTCTCTTCTTATAATGTAGTTTCGCTCTATCTGTTAACATATTTTTTCTTTCAAATCCATTTTTATGGGCATATTCTTCAGCTCCGATTCCAACTAAGAAATTATTCACTTTCTCATAACTTAGTTTTCTAGCTATGCTGACAGGGTTAGAATAATCTCTTATACCTGCAACTGCTCCTATATCTAGTGTGTTTCCATCCATAAATGCAGCATCAAGTTCTACTTCACAATTTTCATTTGGAAGTCCTCCATATCCAACCGATTTATAGAATGGATAATCTTCGACTCTTCTTACAGCAAGTTCTACAGCATCTCCTGCTTCCATTCCTTTTTCTAAATGTTCTGATGCTTCAGTGATTCCTTCTATAGCCATTCTCCATGTTGCTATCATTCCCCACATATCAGAAAATACCTCCTTAATTATAGAAACTCTATCCACATACTTTAATGTAAATAATATTTTACTTAAACCTGTCCCCTAGTAAAGTGTTAATTAATAACAAAATTCTTCTTTCATTAAAGTTATGTCTTCTTTATTTGCTATTGAATTTGCTAATTTACATATATTGTTTAGTGAATCATTAAGACCAATTCCACCTTTTTTAGGTGTCTTAACTATACATATATCATTTTTGTATTCGTTTATTACGTATGTATTTTCTTCTGACATAGCTGCAAAAGCTGGTATATCTGTTTTATTATTTATATTTTTAGATAATATTGCTGACATCTTAGAAAAATTTTCATAGTTAAAACTTGGTCCACAAATTACTACATCAGGATTTAACTTTTTAACCATAGCTATCATTTTATTTGTCACTTCTTCTTCATTGTTTATAAAAAATTCATCCCCACAGAAAAGTGTCGCTATTACTTTAGATTCTTTTAAAAATGGTTCCATCATTACACCTGGACCTAATGGACTTGATTTTCCAGCAGGAGGTATATTGCTTTTTTCTTTCCCACCTGCACCTGCTTGTATTTGATCCAATATCATAACTATTTTCTTCATAATTTTCCTCCTATAATACTAAATCATCAAAAGATATATCATCATCTTCCTCTTCAACATTTGTTTTTTCTTCTTTTAAATATTGTTTATCTAACATCTTTATAAATGGCATGTACATAAATATTCCTAGTACAAGAAGTATTATTTGTAATAAAGCACCTTGCCATCCTGTTGTTAGAAATCCAGAGAATATAATTGGAGTTGTCCATGGTAATTGAACTCCATTTGTAAGTGGTACTAATCCTGCTGACATACAGAAATAGGCTATTATTATGTTTATTGTTGGAACTATTGCAAATGGTATCAATAATATTGGGTTAAGCATTATTGGTAGACCAAATATTAATGGCTCATTTATTCCAAATATCCCTGGTAAAATTGATAATTTACCCATTGATTTTATACGTTTACTTTTGCATATAAGTAACATAGCTATAATTAAGGATAGTGTACTACCTGCCCCACCAAATGTTGCAAACATATCCTGGAATTGACCAGTTATTATGTTTGGTATTTTTGAACCAGCTTGAAAAGCCGCTAAATTTTCAGCTGATAAAATTTTTAATATTGGATTATAGACAGCTCCAACAACACTACTACCATTTATTCCAAAGAACCAGAATAAATGTAAGAATATATAAGCTATTGCCATAGCACCTAAACTATTTCCTAATTTTAATAATGGCATTTGTAAAAACTTAAATATAAATTCATGTATACTTCCATATGGTGTAGCTTCAAAAGCAATCTTGACTAAAAAGAAAACTACCATAACTATTGCACTTGGTATTAATGCAGCAAATGATTTTGAAACAGTTGGAGGAACTCCATCTGGCATCTTCAATGTCCACCCTTTTTTGACAACTACTGCAAATAACTTAACAGATGTTATTGCGGTTATCATTCCTACAAACATTCCCTTAGAACCCATCCAACCTAATGGGATACCAGTTACCATATAGACTGCCTTTGTTCCTTCTGGTGTATATGGTATTACAAATGGTGTAACTATAAAAAAGGCGACTATTGCAACTGCTGCTGATGCAATTGGGTCTACATCTATTTGTTTAGCATAAGAGTAACCAATTCCTAAAACTGCAAGTAAAGTCATTACTTCAAAAGTCGCTATAGTTGGCTGTTGTAATTTTACTGCCCAATCTGGACCAAAAATTTGACCTACAAATTCGTCCCATCCTTTTATTGGGAAGTTTGCTACTAATAAAAATAATGACCCTATTATCAATAATGGTGATGATACTAAAAAACCATCTCTAATTGCAATTAATAATTTATTTTTACCTATTTTTTCAGCCAACGGCATAAGTATTCTTTCCAATTTATTCATCTATCCACCCTCATTTCTCAGTATCTTTTTACTATATTTTAAGCTTGTTTAGATTTTATTAATTTTATAGCAAGCTTTAGTACTTTTTCTCCATTCATAGTTCCATAATCAGTTTCGTTTATTATATCCACAGGTTTTCCTTGAGCTTCAAACTTTGGCTTTAACTCCTTTAGCATGTATTTAACTTGAGGTCCTAACAATATACAATCTGGATTCTTCTCTGCAACTATCTTATCAATTTCTGCTATTGGAAATGCTTCTACTTCTATTGGTAAATTGTGTTCATCTGCTACTTTCTGCATCTTTCCTGCAAGTAAGCTTGTTGACATACCAAAACTACAAAATAAATATACTTTTCTCTTCATTATCTTAAATCCCCCTTAATTACTTTTTATTTTAATTTTTGAATTTCTTTTCTTAGCACTATCATTTCTTTTATAAGGTTTCTTTCACTCATACAAGTCATTAAATGGTCTTGAGAGTGAATTAGTAAAATAGATATATCTGATTTATTTCCTCCTGCTTCCTTTTGTATAAGTTCTGTTTGTACTTTATGTGCTTTTAATATTTCTTCATTTGCACTTTCGATTAATTCATCAGCCTTTTCAAAATCGTTTTCCTTTGCACAATTAAGAGCTTCATAAAGCATAGATTTTGCATTTCCAGCATGAATTATAATCTTTAATACTATTTCTTCCATTTCTTCCTCCTAAATTACTTGTCTACTTTTAACTGATTTCTATCTGATAGATATATAATATCTTATAAAAACAAAAAAACATGCACAACTTTTTCCACTACATGGAAAATTTTGTGCTTATTCACATTTTGATATAAATTTATATAAGAATATTTTTTATATTTTTAATATCACATTTACTTAGCACATCAAGCATATTTTCATCTTCTGTCAATTTAGATATTTCTTTGAATAATTCTCTAAATACTTTTCTATCATCATCTTTTTTATAAGCTAATAAAAGTATAATCTTTATGTATTTTCCATTTCTAATTTTTATTGGTGTTTTCAATCTTGCAAAACATAAGACAGATTGTTTTATATACTTCATATCTCCATGAGGAAATAATATTCCTTTCCCAACATTAGTTGGATATGCCTTTTCTCTCTCTATAATAGAATTTAAATATTCTTTATCTGCATAATGCTTTTCGATTAATAAATTAGTTAAGTATGCTATAGCCTCATAAATATCATTATGTTCTAGCTCTCTTATTAAATAATCAGACATCATTAATCTATTCATAAGTTTATATGATGTATCTTTTTCTTTTATTTTGTTGGTAAATTCTTTGAGTTTATTTTCATCTTCATCAGTAAATAGTGGCGTTGTTATAAAAATTGGCTTTTGTACATTTTCATATTCTTGAAATGCAATTATAAAATCTATCATTTTATTGAAGTTATCTCTTCTTAAATCTTCTTCCCTTAGTGTTTCAACTATTTCTATATTATTAAATCTCTTTTCTATCTTTACTTTTAGTAACATACTTACTCCAAAACTAAATGGGCACACGATACTTGCTTTTTTAGTTGATTCTCTCTTATTACTTTTTCTTTCTAAAGATGTTTGAAAGTGAAGAGTAAGATAACCTATTTCATCTTCAGTTATTTGTGTTCCTTTTTGCTCAATTCCTATTGAATTTGAAATTACTGTAAATAAAAAACAAAATTTATTTTTTATATTATCTAAAAGTGGATTTTCCAAATAAACGTTACTTTGCATTTGGTGCATTGTAACATTTAAGTGACATATTAATTGGTCATAAAGCAATATATCATTATTAAAGTTTATACCCGATTCTTCTGATACCAGATTTATAATTCTTTTTGTATACTCTGATAATTCTTCATTAAGGTATAGTGATTTTTTAGTATCTTTACTATTTATTTGTTTATTCATGCCAAGTATTAGTGATTCTATAAATAATTTTTCTTCATGGTTTAATACTATAGATAGACTGGATTTCAACTCATTTTCTATATCTAATATAAGAATTTCTAACTTTAATTCTTTTTTAATATTTACTATTTCAAAAGAATTCCCCAACCTTATTCGTATGATATTTATAAGTAAAAATAACATCAATTGCCTGAATGAAACATCTGTAAGTCTTATATCCATTTTATCTTCTATTATAGACATTATATTTTTGACAACTATTATGTCTACTATATGGAAATATTCTATTTCATCCATGTTTAGTCTGTATTTATCTATATATTTAAATAAAAATGCCACTAACATTATCCTTATGTCTTTCTCATTTCCCTCAATACATATACCACTGCCCGTTTTAGTTGAAATTTTCAAATTATAATTACTTAATTC
This sequence comes from Clostridioides sp. ES-S-0190-01, assembly GCF_020658275.1. NCBI lineage: Bacteria > Bacillati > Bacillota > Clostridia > Peptostreptococcales > Peptostreptococcaceae > Clostridioides > Clostridioides sp. ES-S-0190-01. The sequence goes on from NZ_JACVWA010000044.1 coordinate 205,076, forward strand.
TACTGATAATGTATTTATTTCTTCCCTAACAATATTTTTATTTATATACAATTTATTGGACAAATCATTTAAGGTAATCTTCTTATTATTGCAAAGTAATAGATTCAATATCTCAACTTGTTTATGGAGTTCACTATTTACTCTTTTAACTTCACCTCTTAACTTCTGATTTACTATTATTTTATCTGTATCATCTCCACTAAACTTAATTCCTATTTTAGGCTTTCTTTTAATATAAGCACTACAAAAAGTAGACAACCATTCATCAATGTACTTACAATCATTTCTTATTGTTCTCTCTGAGCACTCAAAATCGTTAGCAATGTCATTGATATTTATAAATTCTTCTTTCAATAGCAATACTGTCAACAAGTTCTCTTGTCTTTTGTTCATATATATCACCTCTTTATGATTCAATCTAAATTTATTATATATAAAAAAGAGCTACACATAAAAACATTATGCTAGCTCTCTTTTAATATGATATTTAGCTGACCTGGTCTTTGACCCCACACTCGCCTACTGGAGGGTTCGCTTGGGTTCGCCGCACTACTACTCTCTCTCGATTTTATTATCGGTAGGTCTTACTTCTAAGCCGCACCATGCTCATTAACCCAATTTTTAGTGTTAACTTACGTGGATCCTTTTGCCTGCGACTGGCTTGGACTTTCAACCACAGACCTAAATATCACTTATTCATTTTAATATTTTAAAGTAAAATTGTCAATATATAAGATTATTCCATAACGTAGTTGTCATTTGCTCTTGTAAGCAACGTCATTACAAAAACCTTATTAACACCAGATAACTTTAAAATCTTAGATATTTCATTTGTTGTCACGCCAGTTGTAAATATATCATCTATCAAAAGTACATTTTTATTATTTATTAATTTAATATTTTTGTTAACAGCAAACACATTTTTTAATTCCTTTTTTCTCTCTTGTTTACTTAACTTATAAAGCATCCTTGTATTTTTTTCCCTGGATATACAATCTAACATTGGAACATTGATTATTTTACTCAAACTCAAAGCTATTTTTTGTGCTTGGTTAAATCCTCTTTTATTAAGTCTTTTCTTATGAAGTGGAACAAATAATATATAATCAAATTTCACATTTTCTAAATCCAACTTTTCTTTCATTATTTGCGCTATGTATTTAGCCATAAATGTTTTTTGATTGTACTTTAATCCTAATATTATTTTTTTAGTTATCTCGTTGTATTCAATACAGGAGATTGACTTGTCAAAATAAAAACTTTTATCAAAACAATAGCTACATCCTTCAATAAATTCTTTTTCAAGTGAATGATGTATTATTGGCTTTCCACATTTTATACACCCATTCAGTATAAAATTCATTTCATTAAAACAACTTTTACAGACTGAATAGGTATTAGTTTTTTTTATTGATTTATCACAAATTATGCAATTTATATTTTCAGGATAAATAAAATCCAGACATTTATTAATTAGATTTCTAAGACTCTTAATAAAATTATCATTGCATATTTTCATATTTACTCTATCAACAGCCCTTCTTGTTTGAATTTGTTTAACTTATATCCTAAGTTTGAATATCTTTGATTTACTCTGTTATTTTTTATCATATATTCCAAATATTTCACATCTCCAACTAACACAACTAATTTTTTTGCTCTTGTCACTGCTGTATATAATAAATTACGACTTAGTAACATAGGAGGAGCCCAAGTTATTGGTATCACTACGACTGGGAATTCACTTCCTTGACTTTTATGTATGGTTGTACAAAAACTATGGTCAATCTCATCTAATTCATCATATAAGTATGATACAATTTTAGTTTGGTCAAATAGTACATAAATAGTTTTCTTATCCTTATCTATATGATATACATAGCCTATATCTCCATTATATATACCTTCCCCACTTTCCTTTTGGTCTTCTGTCTCCCACTTTTTTGTATAATTATTTTTTACTTGCATTACCTTGTCACCAACTCTAAACAACCTTTTAGAAAAACTTTCTTCTACTTTAAACTTCTCCTTTTTGTTAAGATACTTTTGTAACTCTATATTAAGATTGGTAACTCCTAGCTCTCCTTTTCTCATTGAAGATAACACTTGTATATCTTTTAGTTTATCAACATTATAAAATTTAGGTAATCTTTCATTTACCAAACCTATTATTTCATTTAATATCTCTTCATTTGTTGATTTTCTTATAAAAAAGAAGTCTTTTCCCTTTGTATTTAAATGAAGTGGTTCTCCATTATTTATCTTATGAGCATTCACAATTATCATACTTTGTTGAGCTTGTCTAAATATTTCATTTAATTTGACTACATTTATAATATTTGAATCTATCATGTCCTTAAGTACATTGCCTGCACCTACAGAAGGTAATTGGTCGCTATCCCCAACTAATATTACTCTTGTTCCTAATTTTATTGCTCTAAGTAAATTATACATTAAGATAATATCTACCATTGATACTTCATCGACTATTATTACATCTGAATTTATTGGGTCTTCTTCATCTTTAAAAAATGTTAAATCATCATCTGTTGAAAATCCCATTTCTAATAATCTATGTATAGTCTTTGCTTCTTTATTAGAAGTTTCACTCATTCTCTTAGCTGCTCTTCCCGTTGGAGCAGCTAAAGTTACACTTTTCCCATTATTTTCAAATATATCTATAATTGCATTAATAGTGGTAGTTTTTCCGGTACCTGGCCCACCAGTTATAATTAATACGCCACTATTCACAGATTCTTTAACTGCTAAAACTTGCTTCTCTGCTAACTTAATATTCTTATCATCTTCTAAAATTTTAATTTCATTTTCTATATCTATATTCAAATCTTCAAATTCATACTGCGACAATTTTACTATTTGACTACATACTCCATTTTCAGACAAATAGTAGGGCATAAGATATATGAGATTTTCATTATTTACTTTTTCTATATGTATTTTTTGATTATATACCAACATCATTACACATTCTTTTACTATGTCTCCACTTAACTCCAACAATTTTTCCGAATCTTGTATTAGAATATGTTCTGGCAAATATGTATGCCCATTACTTAGTGATTTATTTAAGGTATATAATATTCCTTGGCATATTCTATCTTTAGAATTCTTATCTATACCAATTTTATTAGCTATACTATCAGCTACTTTAAACCCTATTCCTCTTATGTCTTCAGCAAGCTGATACGGATTTTTATTTATAATTTCTATTGCACTACTTTTATATTTTTTATATATTTTTAGACAGTAGTTGGGTGTTATTCCAAAAGGAGATAGTTCAATTATTATGTTTCTTAATTCTCTATCTTCTTCATAACTCTTTACTATTTGCTTTACCTTTTTACTACCTATCCCCTCTACTTCTTGTAATTTTTCTGGGTAGTTTTGTATTATATCTAGTGTGTCAACACCAAACTTATCAATTATTCTCTTAGCCATTTTTTCGCCAATTCCATGTATCATACCAGAAGATAAGTAAACATAAATTCCTTCCAAAGATGATGGTGTCACTGGCATAAAACTATTCACTTCAAATTGAGTTCCATAAATTTTGTGGTTTACCCATTTACCTTCAACCTCTATACTCTCTCCCATTGCTAAAGTAGGCATACATCCTACAACAACAATTTCATCATTTTCATTTACCAGATGAGCTATTGTATAGCCATTATCTTCATTTTTAAAGACTATTTCACTTATCATTCCTTCTAATTTTTCCATTTTTATCTCCTAAAAATACTAATAATTGTTCCGTTCGTATGTTAGTATACTTAAATATATTAAGTTCTATGATAGGATTCTATCAGAAAATTTTTCTATATTTTTATACTTAACTTAATTTCTAACTATTATACATTTTATCAGAAACAAAAAAAATCTGCACCCTAAAAATATGGTACCTTAAAGTAAAGGTACCATATATAAATAATTATTTTATTTCAACCAGCTTACTTCTAAAACATAGATTAAATTTCACAAATTTATTTTGATATTAATTTACCTCAGATTTATTTTCCTTGTATCCTTCAGTTTTGGTAATTCTTCGATAAAGCATACATAGTAAAATTAAAATTCCCATATAACCTGTATATGGATATAATGTCCCTACAAGCTTATCAAATGGTAATAATCCTCCTATACATGCTAATATGCTTACTACTACTGTTATTATTTTAAATTTAGGATGGTCATCTTCCACAAATCTATTAGTTACTGACCATAATAATGGTACAGCTGTAGTATATATTCCTAATAAAAGTACTACTGAGAATAAAATACCTATAATTGGAGATATCTTGTCAGCTAAATAAAGAGCTGGTATTTCTTTTGTGTATATATTTCCTACATCTGAAAGTAATGCTAGATTCATCATTATAGCAGCTGCCATAAGGGCTACTCCACCTACTATACCTCCCCATACAGCATCTTTCTTATTTTTTGCTGAAGCTCCCATTCCAGTTAAAAATGTTATTACTATTATTACATTATAGCAAGTATAAAGTACACCTGAGAAATATCCATTTGATGTAGCAGTTTTAACGTTTAGACTATCAATTATAGCTCCTGCATTTGATAAAGCGCCAATATTACTAAATAGACTAATTGCTCCTACTAAAAGTGTAAATATTATTATTATAGGACCTATATTACCTAGTATCTTTGAAAGCCTTGTCAAACCTAGAGATACAGTTATTAGGGAAACGATTGCCATACCAATTCTACCTACATATGGATTTAGACCATAATACTCTGATAATGTAGCTCCTGCTCCTGCAATCATTATTACTAATGTACCAAACAAAAACAATGGTCCAAACCACTCAAAAAATGTACCAAGATATTTTCCACAATATACTTGATAAATCTTTATTGGTTCTTTAAGCTTTAATTCTCTCCCTTTTTCTATAACTTCTGCTCCAAACCATGAGAATAATACCATAGATATTATTCCTCCTATAATTCCAGCATACCCATAAAACGTAAAGAATTGTACTATCTCTTGACCAGTTGCAAATCCAGAACCTATTACAGTCGCTACATATGCTCCAGCAAAACTTATAACCATTTTGATGTTTATTTTATCCGACATACACACTACTCCCTCCTAAATAAAATAAATTTTTTAATAAGTAAAATTTAATTTAAGTTTATTAAGACTATATTAGTTGTATTATTGATGCTTTTCAATATTTTTTGAATTATTTAACATTACTTAACGAAATCTTAACCAATTTTTAACATATGCCTTCTACTATGTATTAATTTAATGCAATATTATATAATGAAATATATTAATCTCACTAAATAATGTTTATTTATTATATGATTTAAAATTAGTATTTATTAAATATATTTAATCATAAAATAAAAAACTGCTAAAACGTAATTTTAAAATTACATTCTAGCAGCTCCTTATCTAAGCATTATTCACCTAATGCGTCTTTTCTTAATTGTTCTACTTTATCAGTTCTTTCCCATGGTAAATCTATATCCGTTCTACCAAAGTGACCATAAGCAGCAACCTTTTTGTAAAGAGGCTTTCTTAAATCTAAATCTCTTATTATTGCTCCTGGTCTTAAATCAAAGTGTTTGTTTACTAGTTCAACAAGCTTCTCTTCTGAAACTTTACCTGTCCCAAAAGTATCTATAAATATAGATAATGGTCTAGCTATACCTATAGCATATGCAAGTTCTATCTCACATTTATCTGCAAGTCCAGCCGCAACAATATTTTTAGCAACATATCTAGCAGCATAAGCAGCAGATCTATCAACTTTTGTAGGGTCTTTTCCTGAAAAAGCTCCTCCACCATGTCTAGAATATCCTCCATAAGTGTCTATTATTATTTTTCTTCCTGTAAGACCTGTATCCCCTTGAGGTCCTCCTATAACGAATCTGCCTGTTGGGTTTATATAAATTTTAGTATCTTCATCAAGTAATTCAGCTGGTATAACTGATTTTATAACATGCTCAATTAAATCTTGTCTTATCTTATCATTTGATACTGTTTCACAATGCTGAGCTGATATAAGAACTGTATGTACTCTTACAGCTTTATTTCCTTCATATTCAACAGTAACTTGAGTTTTTCCATCTGGTCTTAAATAATCAACTAAACCTGTCTTTCTAACTTCTGTAAGTCTTCTTGATAATTTATGAGCTAATGATATTGGAAGTGGCATTAATTCTGGAGTTTCATTACATGCAAATCCAAACATTATACCTTGGTCTCCAGCTCCTACTTTTTCTATTTCTTGCTCTATTTCTTCTCCAGTCTTACTTTCTAGACCTTCATCAACTCCCATAGCTATATCTCCAGATTGTTCATCTATAGAAGTTATAACTGCACAAGTGTCACAGTCAAATCCATATTTTGCTCTTGTATATCCAATTTCTTTTACTGTTTCTCTTACTAATTTAGGTATATCTACATAAGCAGATGTACTTATTTCTCCAGCTACTAAAACTAAGCCTGTTGTTACTGTAGTTTCACAAGCTACTCTAGATTGTGGGTCTTTTTCTAACAATGCATCTAATATTGAATCTGATATTTGGTCACATATCTTATCAGGATGTCCTTCTGTAACTGATTCTGACGTAAATAAATGTCTTGCCATTTTTGTTCCTCCTTATTCATTCTTAATTTTTATTATAGATTTTACCTTATCTTCAATTCTTAGAAATTTTACTCAAAATAAAAAACCTCTCCTTATAAGAAGAGGTTAATAATCGTAATCGCATACTAATTAACTGACCTCATCTTTCAAGACTTTTGTCTTGTAGGAATTAGCACCTTTTCCCATTTGGGTGGTTGCTGGGCTTCACAGGGCCTATCCCTCAGCCGCTCTTGATAAGGTAATCAAGATTTAAGTTTTATTTTACTTTATTAGCTTACTATTTTTTTAAAATTTTGTCAAGATTTTTAGTCATATTTTTGCTATTACTTTTTTTGTGAGACAAATAAAATATTATCTCTATCTGAAATTTAAAGTTAGGTCTTTTTAGTGTTTTTTATTCATATATTTTTTTGAAGGGGGTGTTCCTATTGTATTTAGCTAAAGTAAATTACAGCGATGATGATGTTATACAGATGCTAAGTTCAGTTCTCAAAACCATAATTAATGAAAATACGATTGTTGTTTGCATAGGAACAGACAGGGCTATAGGTGATACTTTAGGCCCTTTAGTTGGAACAATACTTAAAAACAGTAAATTTAAATACCCCGTTTACGGTACACTAGATAACCCTATTCACGCCTTAAATATATATGAGTCTTTAGATACTATAAAAAATACACATATGCAAGGTAACTTCTTGGCTATAGATGCTTGCTTGGGGTCACAGAGTAACATAGGCAATATACAGATTAGAGAAGGACCTATCCTGCCCGGAAAAGGTGTGGGAAAAAAACTACCTCAAATAGGAAATTATTCTATAGTAGGAATTGTAGATAAAATTGATGAAAATAACAGACTTTCATTTAATAATATACGTCTTAGCTTTATACTAGACTTAGCTGAAACAATAGCCTTAGCACTATTGGTATCTACTTAAATCTTATATAAGGTAACTGATAAAATTTTTTGTATTAAAAAGGTAGATACTATAGAGTATTTAATTTAATAAATACTCCAAATTATCTACCTTTTTATTTTGATATTTATTCTTCTGTTTTAATGCTTTTCATTCTTAAAAATTTTATTTCTCTACTAGAGCAAACATTAACTCACCTTTACAGACAAGTTCTTCACCAACATAAGCTTTAGCATCTGCTTTTGCTATATTTCTTCTAAGCGTTGTCATTTCAACTTCCATAGTCAATGTATCTCCTGGTCTTACTTCTCTCTTGATTCTAACTTTATCAATACCAGCAAATACACCTAATTTCCCTTTATTTTCTTCCAAAGACATCATTGCTACTCCACACACTTGTGCTAGAGCTTCTACTATCAGCACTCCTGGCATCAATGGGTAATTTGGAAAATGACCTTGAAAAAATGGTTCATTAACTGTTACATTTTTTATACCAACAGCTCTTTTTCCAACTTCTAACTCTGTAATCTTGTCCACTAATAAAAATGGATATCTATGTGGTATTAGTTCTTTTATTTCATCTATATTTAACATTTTAAACTCTCCTAATTATTTTCTTTTGAAAGACCCACCTGTTTCAAGTAAATCTATTGAGCCCAAAGCAATCCCTGTTCCTTTCGCAACACAAGATAGTGGTTCATCTGCTATTGTAACAGTTATTCCTGTTCTCTGTTCTATTATCTTATCTAATCCATATAATAATGAGCCTCCGCCAGTCATTATTATACCAACATCACCTATGTCTGCTGCTAATTCAGGTGGTGTTTTTTCTAAAACAGCATGAGTTGCAACAACTATTTGTTCAACACATTCTCTAAGGGCTTCTAACATTTCTGCTGAGTTTATAGTTATAGAACTAGGAAGACCTGTAATCAGATTTCTTCCTGTTATTTTCATATACTTTTCTTCTTCTCTCTTAAATGCAGAACCAATTTCAAACTTAATTTTTTCTGCGGTTCTTTCTCCAATAAGAAGATTATGTTGTTTTTTCATGTACTTAACTATAGCATCATCAAATCGGTCTCCGCCAACTTTTATAGATTCACTTACAACTGCTCCCCCTAGTGATATTACGGCTATATCTACAGTTCCTCCACCAATATCTATAATCATATTACCATTAGGTTGTGATATGTCTACACCAGCTCCTATAGCTGCTGCTATTGGCTCTTCTATGATATACACTTCTCTAGCCCCAGCTTGTCTAGTAGCATCCTCTACTGCTCTCTTTTCTACTTCTGTAACACCTGTTGGCACACATACCATAATTCTAGGCATGAAAAATCTTCCAAATCCCTTTTTATCAACTATCTTATCTATAAAAGATTTTAACATCTTCTCAGTTACATCATAATCTGAAATTACACCATCTCTTAAAGGTCTTATTGCAACTATATTTCCTGGTGTTCTTCCTATCATTTTTTTAGCCTCTTCTCCTACAGCTAAAACAGAATCTGTTCTGTTGTCTATTGCAACAACAGATGGTTCTTCTAAAACGATTCCCTTACCACTAACATAAACAAGTACATTTGCAGTACCTAAATCTATGCCTATATCAGCTCCAGCCATTTTTTCAACTCCTTCATTTATATATTAGATTATATTATAAGCCTATTTATTAATACTCCTATAATAAAGCATATACAAAAATCTCGCTTTAATCAAGAGAAAATAAATGTTTTGAGAGTATTATTCTTTTGCTATTTATAATTATATAATATATTTCTTACAATAATTTAATGTAATAAAAAAAGTAGGTTTTTAACCTACATTTTTTTATGTTCCTTCTCATACTTTAATTTCGTTGCTAATCCCCCTCTAATATGTCTCTCTGATTTATTTTTGTCTAGCACACTTTTAACTTCTTTGGCAAGGGATGGATTTATTTCCTTTAATCTTTCTGTAACATCCTTGTGAATTGTACTCTTACTTACTCCAAATGTCTTGGCTGTTTGTCTTACTGTAGTGTTTTTTTCAAGTATATATTTTGCTACCACTATGGCTCTTTCCTCTATATGAGATCTCAAAGATTACCCCCCTCACATAATAGCTTTAATGATATATATGTAAAAACACCAAAAAATATAACAAGCTTAACCAAATATGATTAAACTTGTTATACTTTTACTTAATTAGACTCATTGGGTCTATAGATTTTTCTCCATTATATGCTTCTAAATGCACATGTATACCCTCTTCACTTTCTATCTGAGAAGTACTTCCTACAGTCCCTAATGATTGTCCTTCTGTTACTTTCTGATTCTTCTTAACACTAACATTTTCATCTAGATTTGAATATACTACTACAGTATTATTGTCGCTTTTTATTTTTACTGATTTTCCATATTCTTCATCATCAAATACATCTACTACCATTCCGTTTAATAGAGATTTTATTTCTTTACCTTTAGTACAACTAACATCTATACCTTTATGAGTTTCCCAAACATCCAATGTTTTAGAATAACTAGGTTCTTTTTCTGAATATTCTCTTATTATCTTATCACCAATGTAATTTAATTTTGTTGTACTTGACTTATTTTCTTCTTTTGCCTTAGCTTTTTCTAAGTTTTGTTTTGAATCTGTCGCAGTAGGAATAGCATCTTTCTTATCTTTTTCAATTAAATGTATTTCCTCTTCACTATCTTTATTAGATTTTTCTATCATGCCTTTATTAGAAGCTAATTTATCTACATTATTATTTGTAAACCAAACTCCACCTACTGCTAATAAACAAACACATACAAATAAAGATAAATAAAAACCATCTTTTTCTAACAGTTTTTTCTTCATTTCGCACCTCCAAATATATTTCTACATTTGGATTATTGACGTGTTTTTGGTATTTTATACAATTATTAGTATATATCTTTTATTTTTGTATCAGTATAGTAATGTGATAATATATCATAGTATTTATAGCCTTCTTCTGCCATACCTTCAGCTCCCCATTGACTCATACCAACACCATGACCATATCCTTTTACTACAAAATCTATGTATCCTTCTCCAAATTTTATATCAAAGTTTGCAGAATTTAAGTTAAAAACAGTCCTAACATCTTTTCCTGTGACTTCTTTGTTTCCTAATTTTATTTTTTCTACAGTTCCAGCATCGCTTCTTTCAGTTATTGCAACTTGTTTACTCAAATTATTTACATCTATCACAATACTACTATAAGACTTTCTAAGACTCTTAACAAAATCTGTGTTGCTTATTTTAAGTGTTGATGCAAATTTGGGAGAATACTTATCATATGGGCTTTCTACAGATTTTAAATAAGGATATTTTGATGAAAATACCTCTTCACTATTCTCTGTTTTCCCTGATGAGGTAGAGAAATAAAGAGGAAGTATAGCCTTATCATTGTAAGTTATTATCTGCCCCTTAGTGCCTTTAACTGCGTTTTTAATTTTAGAATACTTATTTTTAATCCATTCTTCACCATTCAACTTTTTAAGAGTCGCATAACTCTTGTATTCTTGACAGTGTTTATAATCAGTACATACCACTGCATTTTTATGTTTACTTGATTTCCCATGTTCTTGCTTATATACTACATACGTTCTAGCTGCTACAGCTTGGGCTTTTAAGGCCTCTATATCAAAATCCGAGGACATCTCACCAGCTAGTACTCCACATAAATAGTTTTCCATGTCCATTTTTTCAACTTTACCTGACATGTGATTATAGACATTTATAACTGGTGTTTTTTTGTCTACAGTTTCATAGTTTACTACCTTTTTATCTTCTTTCTTACCTTCATTTTTAATATCATTTTTTTTAATGGTTTTGTTTATGGAAACTACTTTCTCTGGTTTTTCAGTTAGCTCCACATTTTTGTAAGAAACTAAAGTTATCAATGAAGGGACTAACACAGAGCAAGTTACAAATCCTAACAAAACAACCAATGGGTTCTTCATATACTCTCCTCCTTAGCTTTTAAAACCTTGTATTTAAGTATATGAACAACCCTATCAATTTATAACTTACTTATCTAAACCAATTATTAATCTTCTACTATTTTGATTTGACCACCTAATGCTGTTATCTTTTTATCTATATCAACATAACCTCTTTGAATATGGTATATTTCTCCTATTTGAGTTTCTCCTTCTGCTATAAGACCGCATAAAATAAGCGCTGCTCCTGCTCTTAAATCAGTAGCATTCACTGCTGCACCGTGTAATTCATCTACTCCATTAACAACCGCACTTCTTCCATCTATTTTTATATTAGCACCCATTCTATTGAATTCAGCAACATGCATAAATCTATTTTCAAAAACAGTTTCTATAACTACACCAGTTCCATTAGCTACAGTAAGCATAGCCATAAATTGAGCTTGCACATCTGTAGGAAACCCTGGATGTGGTAAAGTCTTTATGTCTATTGGCTTTAATACCTTTGGACCTACTACTCTAACAGAATTGTCCATCTCTGTAATTTCACAACCAGCTTCTCTTAATTTAGCTACAACTGGCTTTAAATGCTCCATTAAAACATTTTCAACTGTTATATCACCTTTTGTCATAGCTGCTGCAACCATATAAGTTGCTGCTTCTATTCTGTCTGGAATTACATTATGTTCTGCTCCTTTTAACTCCTTAACACCTTTTATCTTTATAGTGTTAGTACCTGCACCTTTAACATCTGCTCCCATTTCATTTAAGAAATTAGCTAAGTCAACTATTTCTGGTTCTTCTGCTGCATTTTCTATTATTGTAGTTCCTTCTGCTAAAGAAGCTGCCATCATTATATTTTCAGTAGCTCCAACAGATGGGAAATCTAAATACAATTTATTTCCTACTAATTTTTCTGTTGCGGCTTCAACAAAACCGTGGTCCATTTCTATTTTTGCACCTAAAGCTTTAAATCCTTTTAAATGTAAATCTATAGGTCTCGTTCCTATAGCACATCCTCCTGGCATAGAAATTTTTGTACTATTAAATCTAGCAAGTAATGGTCCCATAACCAAAAAAGAAGCTCTCATCTTTCTTACAAGCTCATATGGAGCTTCACAAGTTCTTATATTACTTGCGTCAACAGTAAGTGTATTTTCTTTATATTCAACTTCTGCTCCTACATGTCTTAATAAATCTGATATAACATGAACATCTCTTAAATTTGGAACTCCATTTAAAGTTGATTTCCCGTTTGCTAATAAAGTTGCTGCTATTATTGGTAAAACTGCGTTTTTTGCGCCATCTATTTTAACACTACCTTTAAGTGGATTACTCTTTTTTACTATTATCTTAGCCATATTTTCTGATCTCCTCATAATTAATAATCTAATTTTATAATTGGTGTGGCAATATATATGAGTGTTTTTCCATCGTCCTCATTATATTTAATTCCTATATTTAAATTGATTTTTTCCCCTAAATATTCTAAATCATCATCATTTAATACTTTACTATATGCTGTTATAGATAAAAAGTTTACGTCTTTCACTTTATCTATTTGCTTAGCACTCATATTATATAATATTTTTTGTAAAATATCATCATATTTGTGGTTTTGTAACCTTTTTGTGTATTCTCCAACAATACAAGCAGATACATCTACTTGAGATGAATATTTATTTAACACGTTTTCTACACTACTATAAATATCCTCTTTATGTTTATATACTTTGTTGTCCAATATGTCAACTATTATGTAGCTTTCTTTATTATTTTTATTTATTCCTTTTATAGAAATTTCTTTATCGCTATCTTTTATAGTAGCATATAATTGTATTTCATCGCCATACCCTTTTTGGTTCCAATTTATTCCTTTTTCATCTAACTTTAGATTGTTAATTATTTCTAGAAAAATATTATGTAATTCTTTATTTGATAAATTGTAATTTATAACAGAATTAATTTTCATATTATAATATTTAAAATCGGCTTCTGAAGTTTCAAGAGCACTAATTAATTTATTATATCTAGTATTTATATTTGCATCTGCATAAGATATTGTCATGCCTATAGCCATTAACATAAAAAAACTTACAACTAATTTTATTATCTTCATAATAAAAATCCCCCTTAAATTTGTTTTTCTCTATAACAGAATTATTAACAAATTTAAGAGAGATATACTTTATCAATATGTATTTTTATGCATTTTGTAATTTTATATTAAATAAATGTTTTTCAAACTCTTCGATTCCAATTCTCTCTAATACTTTACTTATTCTTTCTCCTGGACTTGCTAATTGTTTATATGTATAAAATACATCTTGCACTAATTCTTCTATATTATCCTCTGTATACAAATTACTAAGTCTATCTCCAAATCTATAGCCTCTTCCCATTCTACCACCAAGATAAACAGCTAGTCCTTTTTTATCAACTTCCATAGCTCCAAATGGACATGCTTGAGCACACTTTCCACAATTTACACATTCTTCTTTATTCCACACTAATTTCTTATCTTCCATATAAACTGATTTTTGTCTACAAGATGATGTACACAATCCACAATTTTTACATTTATCTTCATTAAATTTTACGTATACTTGACCTACTATACCCACATCATTAGTATTTGCTTTTGCACAGTTATTTGGACATCCAACTAGTGTAATTTTAGTTTTAGATGGTAAATCATATCCAAAATATGAATCATGTAACTTTCCACATAATTCTTGTGTATCATATATTCCATGTTGACATACAGTACCTTTGCATGCGACTAATGGTCTTACTTTTTTACCCGTACCACCATGCTTTAGCCCTACAGCTTTTAAATCTTCCTTCATTAAATCTATATCTTCATACTTTATCCATGGTATTTCAACAGCTAATCTAGTAGTAACACCTAAATAACCTCTACCATATTTTTCAGATAACTTTGATAAGTTGATAAGCTGTTCTGCTGTAAAGTTTCCCGCTCTACTCAATATTCTTATTGAGAAATACCCTTCTTGGCTTTGGGCTAATATACCTTCAGCTTTTAACCTTGCTTTTTCATCTTTACTAATCATATTTCACACCTCATAATATATAATTTTATAATTCTATATTGCTAATAATATGTTTAAATAAGTGCACATCCATATAAGCATATTCTAACTATGTTTATATTTTAAAACATAACAAAGGTATATTCAACTTAATAAACTGAATATACCTTCATTTTAAACAATTATATTATATTTTTTACAAAATTCTATTTTGAATCTCCTGTTTCAATTGGATTTGAATCATCAAGACTCCATCCCATCCATCCATCACTATAGAGAGAAGTATTTTCAAATCCCATAACATTTGCATATGTTAATACCTCTGCAGCACGCCATCCACTGCCACACATAAATGCAAGTTGTTTATTAGTATCTATATTTTCTTTATCCCACATTGCCAATATTTCATATTGATTTCTCATTGTGTTATCTATATTACGATACTCTTCTAGTGATACACTGTCACTACCTGCATGACCATATAAGGCTCCTGGTATACGACCTTTTTTATCATAATAGCTATATCCAGATATTTTACCTATATGTTCATCCCAAGAACGATTGTCCACTAATGTAAATTTATTTTTATCTCTTAGTTTTTGCTTTAATTCTGGTATACTAACAATTAGTTGTGGATTAGCTGGTATATTTGCCCCAAAAGTAGTACATGAACTTTTTGGATTACTAGTTAACTCCAGCTCATATCCTTCTGATAACCATGAGTTTATTCCACCATTCAAAACTCTTACATCTCTTACTCCTATATATCGTAATATAATAGCAATTCTATAAGAAGCCATAGATGCGCTACTTGAAACTATCACAGTATCATCTTTTGTAAATCCATAGTCTAAAGCAAATTTGGCCAAATTATCATTGTTAGTAAGCATCCATGTTGGAGGAGGTTCTATAATATCAGTATTTATATGAACACTTGTAGGTATATGCCCTTTTGCATAAGATTCTTTTTCTTCTCCCCAACTTGCTTCAATCATTTTTATATTCTTAGAATATTCAAATGTCTCTGGAATTTTTCCATCCAAGATATCTTTTATTATGGAAGCAGGTACTATCATTTGATAATTTTTATATCTTTCCATTGGAAGATTTTCATTATTTGCCCATTGTTTAATATCATATTTATATAGATTTTTATATCCTTTTTTAGATAAGTAAGTAGCTACAAGTAAAGCATCTTTTCCATTAGCATCATATAGTACTATATTTTTATCTAAATCAATACCTTTTGTTTTTAGTGCTTGTTCTAATACTTTGTCTTTTTTATCTGAGTCTACATATAACCAATTCGCAGAAAAATCTACTGCTCCTCTTATATGTCCACCTCTTTTTACTCCATCTAATTTCCAGCCATTATATGCATCATTTAAACGAGTATCAACTATAACCCAAGATTCATCTTGTACTTTCTCTTTCAAATCTTCTGTAGAAATTGATTTAACATTAGCACAAAAACCTTCTTCTATTTCTTCTCTTAATTTCTTCGACATAATTTGTACTCCGATTTCTAATCAATCTTTTATTATTTTGAATCTATTTAACTAAATCAAAATCATATTCATCCACACCATCAACTGAATTATATACTTTTGTAAATCCATTCTCTGAAAGTATTTTAGCTGCTTGCCCACTTCTATTTCCAGTTCTACAGTATAAAATTATATCCTTATTTTTATCAAGTTCTCCCATTTTCTTTTCTGTGTCTTCTAGTGGTATATTGATAGCTTCTTTTAAATGTCCAGTTTCAAATTCTTTTGACTTTCTAGCATCTATTACTATAGAATCTTTATTTTCGCTTATTAACTTTAACATTTCAGGCGCAGTTATATCATTATATGTAACTAATTCATAATCAAAATCTTTCACACCTTCTACATTATAAACATCTTTAAATCCATTTTTTACTAATATTTCAGCAGCTTTTGCACTTTTTTTACCTGAGTTACAATACGCTAATATAGTTTTATCCTTATATCCTTCTAAAGCACTTAATTTATCTTCTAAATCATCTACTGATATATTTATACCATTTATAATATGACCTTTAGCATAGTCCTCTGCACCTCTTACATCTAATATCAATAATTCTTTATTTTTCTTCATCATTTTTACAGCCTCTTCACCTGTGGCTTCTTTATAACTAGCCTTATCTTGACTTTGAGAAGATTCTTTTGGTTTTTCTGATTCTTTAGAATCACAACCAACTACACTCCCTAATGTTAATACTAAAGTTAAACCAATAGCTAAAACTTTAAATCTTTTACTAAATTTCATAAAATTACCCTCCAAATATTAAAAATATTCCCTTTTTTGATATAAAATCTTATTTTATTATAGTATTCGAATTCATTATAACAAAATTAAAATATATTTGATACTTATTTACTTGTTTACAGCCATAGTTTTTTTCTATAGTTCAACAGGAAAGAATAGAATTTTTCTTTGTTCCATAAACACATCTACCTTTTCATTTATTTCATATAAATTATTGTTGCTACTAGCTTTTAATACCGTTCCATCAATATCTACATCATAGTAAACTTTATCTCCTGCATATCTTTTTTTTAATATAGACCCTTGTCTTCCTACATCATTATCAATCGTTTTTAGGATTATACTTTCTTTTGGTATCATTAACTCTACATTATCTATATTTATATTTTTATATTTATCTAATTTAATAGAAATTATATCATTTACAAATTCTCCATTTCTTATATTTCCGATTAAATAATTTTTTTCTCCAAATATATTTGCAACTTCTTTACTTTTGGGATTTTCATAAAGATTATCTGGTGTGTCGAATTGTTTAACCTCACCATTTAACATAACTGCTATTCTATCACTCATCATTAACGCTTCTTCTTTGTCATGTGTTACTAATATCGTTGTTATCTTTAGATGTTTTTGTAATCCTAATACAAATTCCCTCATTTCATTGCGTAAATTAATATCTAAATTTGAAAATGGCTCATCTAATAACAGTACCTTTGGATTTATTGCTAAAGACCTTGCTATTGCAACACGTTGTTGTTGTCCTCCTGAGAGTTCGTTTGGATATTTATTTTCATATCCTTTTAACTTAACTAAATTTATAAGTTCGTTTACTTTACTTTTTCTTATATTCTTATTTATTTTTTTCATTTTAAGACCGAATTCTATATTTTCATATAAAGTCATATGTGGAAATAATAAATAATCTTGAAAAACTATTACAGTATCTCTTTTTCCTATAGGTATATCTAATACTGATTCATTATTTAAAAGTATATCTCCGCAATCAGGATGTAAAATACCAGCAATTAATTTTAGAGTAGTACTTTTTCCACAACCTGATGGACCTAAAAGAGAAACTATTTCTCCTTCTTTTATATCTAAATTCATATTGTTTAAAACTTTGATTTTGTTAAAACTCTTACATAAATTTATAAGTTTAACTGATGACAATTATTACACCTCCAATCGTACTAAAATAGCCTTGTATTTTGAATATGCTTATAGTTCTTTTTTACATTGTATTCTATTATTATCAAGATAAATAAACTTATTATTAAAAAGAGCATACTATACAAAGATGCGATTGTCCTGTCTCCACTTTGTATATATGGAAACATAATCATTGGATAAGTTATGACACTACCTCCCCCTATAAGAAGAGTCAAAAAATATTGACTAAAGGATATTATGAAAGACATACTTGATGCACCCAATATCCCTGGCAAAATCAAAGGGAAAGTTACATATCTAAATGTATTAAATCTACTTGCTCCAAGTACTTTCGCTTGTATTTCTAAATTATCACCTATTAATTTATAAACATCTGTTATTATTCGAACTGAATATGGTATACATGGAAGTATATTTATAATAATTACTCCCAAAATATTATTGGCCAGACCTATTCTAATAAATGCTATATGTATGCCCATAGCAACAGATATTAGTGGAATTATAATTGGAGACAATATCAGTAACTCACAAAACCTTTTTCCTTTAAAGTCATATAGTGCTAACGCTTTAGATGCTGGTATACTTAATAAAATAGTAACTAAGACTACAGTTATTGATATTATAATACTTCTCAAAATGATATTCAGATTATTTATATCCAAAATATATCTAAATCCTCTTAATGAAAATTCCTTAGGTAAAAGATTTGGAAATGGCCATGTATTTACAACTCCCCATATTAACAATAATATTATAGGAGCTATAATAACTACAAACATGATATTAAGAATTATATTAAATTTTTTACTCATAGATACTCCTATACATTATATTTTGATATTTTATTAAAAAATCTATCATAAATTATTAATAGTATAAAACTTATTCCAGATAATACAACATTGATACACATTGAGATTGGTCTTTGCATTAAATCTGAACTAGAATAACTCAGATATGCTTGAACTGGTAATGCTTTTGGAGTTGATGCACCTATTAAAAAAGGTACTTCAAAAGAACCAAATGAAAAGGCAAAAATTATTATAAATGAAGAAATTATTGTAGGCATAGCAAGCGGCAACACTATATATCTAAACGTTTGAAGTTTACTTGCACCTAAATTTATAGACACTTGTTGTAGATTATCATTTATATTTTTCAATATATTATAAACCATTAGTGTTATATATGGTATTCCTTTCCACAAATAAACTGAAATTATCCCTATTCCATTTTTATCAGAAACCATTGGTATAAATTCAGATGAATCCTTTATTATATTGAAAAAATAAAATACTCTTGAAACTATACCTGTTTGAGAAAATATTATAAATACCAATAATACAGCTATTATATGTGGAACTACTAGCGGAACATTTAGAATCATATATCTAACTTTAGAAAATTTATTTTGAGACATTATATATGCTAAAAGTATACCTATAATAATAGCCAAAATTGATGACACTAAAGAAATCTTCAAACTAAAGATAAGAGATTCTAAAAAATTAGAATCTCTAAAAATTTCTCTATAATAATTTAATGTAATTTGCTCAAGACCAATCTGAGGAAAAAATCCTAGACTTTGTGAGATGCAATTTATAATTCCTACACCCATTATAAGTATCAGGATGATAGATACAGGTGCTATTAATAAATATGGAATTATTTTATCATTAATTATTTTACTTTTCACTTTCTAGTACCTCTTTAGTCCATATTTTTTCTATTATTGGAACTATTCCCGCTTTTAATTCTGGAACTGAATTTTTTAATACTATAGTTTCACTAAATTTCTTAACATCTTCACCTGGAATCTTCTTCATATCTAAAACAGATGTATCTCCCCAATTTTTAGTTTCTGTCTTAGAGGATTGTGCATCTATACTCATCAAAAAATCTATTAACACTATTGCACCTTCTTTATTTTGAGAATTATCTGGTATAGCAACAAAATGTGTGTTACTTATATTTCCTTTTTCAAATTCTATTGCTTTTGTAGATTTGCTAAACTCTCCACTTTCTATCCTTCCTAATAATACATTGGGAGCATAAGTCATTGTAAAATAGGTTTCATTATCTGAATACATATTATCTAACTGAGAAGATGTCGCAGGATAAGTTTTACCTTTATTCCATAAGTATGGTTTTATTTCTTTAAGATACTCCATAGCAGGTTGTATGACTTGTTTTACTTTATCTTCATCTTCTGGTAAATTTTTTACTTTATCATATCCTACTACATCATATATTATATTTCTAACAAATGCACTTCCTGTAAAATCTGGTGGGGCTGGATAGGTAAATTTTCCAGGATTAGATACAATTACTTTTTTTAGTGTTTTTGCATCAGTTATTTTTGTATTAATCTTAGATATGTCTGTTACAACTGCAAATTGAGATTTACCCCAAGGAGCTTCCATCCCCTCTACCTTAACTCCAAAATCTGTAGTAATATCTTCAGAAGATGAATCAACATACTTTTCATAATTAGAAAGTTTCTCTACAAAAGGTCCAAATAGCAATTTATTCTCTTTTGCTGTTTTGAAGTTTTCTCCATTTATCCAAACCACATCTATAGTACCCTTAGCATTTCCAGCTTGTTTTTCTGACAATAGTTTATTAAGAATGTTTTCTATATCCATTCCTACTCTTTTTACAGTTATGTCATAGTCTTCTTTCATCTTTGGAATTACATAACTATCAAACCATTTATTCATTACTTCATTTCCACCATATCCATAAAAGTTAACTGTTGTACCTTTTGCAGATTTTAAAATCTCTTCATTGCTACTTTTTAATATATCTTTTTGAGGCTCTTCTTTTTTATCGTTATTTGAACACCCTACCAATCCAAATACGAGCCCTAAACATAATAATATTGTTAATATCCTTTTTTTCATTTTTTCCCCTCTCAAAAATTAATTTATAATATTTTTTTTGCTTCTAGTAGTCTTTGAACTGCTGTAAATAAAACGACTATAGAAAATAGATTTGCTATCGTTCCAATATAACTTTGAAATAAAATCATCAAAGTAAAAAGTATAAATCCCTCACTCCTTTCAGCTACACCAGCTTGATAATAAAATGATTTCATACCTTTTTTATCAGTTAAGGCCCCAACAGTTAAAAATATAGTCATTGACATAAGAATACTACTTAAAAGAATCATTAGATTTAACCTTACATCAATCATCTTCAAGCCAAATACTAAAATCATACTTATTTCTACTATTCTGTCAAAAGTAATATCCATTAATGTTCCAAATAAGGATGTTTTATTACTACTTCTCCCCATATCACCATCTACAGCATCTAGGTATCCTGAAACCCATAATGTAATTATTGCTAGCACTTTCATATCGAGATATATAAATAAAGACGTAGATATTCCAACTATAAGTGCTATTATTGTCACGTTATTTGGAGTTAATTTAAGTTTTAAAAAGAACTCTGCTCCTTTGATTATAAATGGCTCTACATATTTTCTTGCATGTGTATCTAACATATTATTTCCTTTCATTAGCTTATATACTTTTTATGGGAATTTATTAAGTTTCTATATTCATCTTCTTTGCTACTTCTATTCCTTTATACCTTGTACTCCATTTTTTAATAGATGATGTTTTTTTCTGGGTTAATTTATTTTTGTTTATAACATCAACATCAAAAATTAAATCTAATACATGTAGTACTTTTTTATCTGCCATTAACATAGACTCACAACAAGATTGACAGTATGAGATTACATAATCTGTTTTTTCATTATTTGCTCTATTTTTGGTCTGGTTTATAGCAACTTCATTATTAGTAACTCTTACCATACCTCCAGAGCCACAACACTCTGTGTTTTCTCTATTTTTTTCAAATTCAATTATTTTTATTCCCATAAAACCTAGTATATATCTGACTGATTCATGTATATTATGCTCATTTCTTATAGGGCATGGGTCATTTAATAAAAATTCCTGATTTAAATCATCATAATGATTTTTTAGATTTTCTGGAAGTCCATATTCTTTTATCACTTCCCATATTGAAGTCACTTTTATATCACTATTATTTCTTATAGTATTAAAACAATTTGGACAAGTTACGATTACTTCGTCTATATCATTTTCTCTAAATAGCTTGTCTATTTTAGAATAATATTTATCAAATTTATTTGTATCTCCCATAGCTAAAGTTGGCTTTCCACAACATTCAAAAGCTAAGGATATATTTTCTATATGATTTTCTAAATATTTATATGTTGCTAATACTAAGTCACTACTATAGCTAGAAAGGCTACATCCTGGAAAAAAAATCTTTTTGGTGTTTTTTTTAATAAATTTTTTTGAGAATAATGAAGAGAAACTATTAGTTTGATGAAATTTTATTGTTCTATATCCTATATCATTTAATTCTTTTTGATTGCTATGAAATATTTCTTTCCTTACATCAAAAAACATTTCTTTTAAATCTATATCTTTTGGACACTCTACCTTGCATATTCCACATAACATGCAAGAATATGGTATATTTTTATTTATTGATTTATTTTGCAAAATGTCTATCATAAGTTCTCTTGGTGAGTCTCCAAATTCTTTCATCATAGGACATACCTTAAAACATTTTTTGCAATTTATACAATCATTGTTATTTTTTTCGATTTTTTTTAACGTCTCTAATTTTAACTTTACCTCTTTTATACAAATACACCTCCATATTGATTAATAGCTTTTTTCTATAATAAAAAAACTCATTCTATAAAATTATAACAAATAGAATGAGTTTTTTCTAATAGATATTATCTATGCACTTTTTAATATATTTTTATTCAACCGTTACTGATTTAGCTAAGTTTCTTGGCTTATCTACATCACAACCTCTTAATACAGAAACATGATAAGCAAGTAATTGCATTGGTACAACTGCTAATATTGGTGATAAAATATCATCTGAGTTTGGTATATAAATTATTTTTTCAGCAGCTTTTTCAACGTCTTTATTATGACTTTGAGCAATTGCTACAACATAAGCTCCTCTTGCTCTTACTTCTTCCATATTAGAAACCATTTTTTCAAATAATTTTTCTTGAGTAGCTATAGCAATTACAGGAGTTCCTTTTTCTATTAATGCTATTGTTCCATGTTTTAATTCTCCTGCTGCAAAAGCTTCTGCATGTATATATGATATTTCTTTTAATTTTAATGAACCTTCCATTGCTAAACTATAATCTATACCTCTTCCTAAATAGAAAGCATGGTCAGAGCTAACAACTGTTTTAGCAACTTCTTTTATATATTCTTCATTATCTAATATTTCTTGTATTTTTGATGGTATTTCTTTCATCTTAGTAATCATACCATCATAAAACTCTCTAGTTATTGTTCCTTTTTTAATAGCAAAATCTAAAGCTATCATATATAAAGAAGTTATTTGAGTTGTATATGCCTTAGTTGATGCAACTGCTACTTCAGGTCCTGCCCAAGTATAGAAAACATCATCTGATTCTCTTGCTATAGATGAACCTACAACATTAGTTATTGAAAGTATTCTTGCTCCTTTAGCTTTTGAATCTCTTAGTACTGCTAAAGTATCTGCTGTTTCACCAGATTGGCTAACTAATATTACTAATGAGTTTTCATCTACAAATGGGTCACTATATCTAAATTCTGATGCTATATCAGTTATTACTGGTATATTTACAAATTTTTCTATAGCATACTTACCAAGTAATCCAGCATTATATGCCGTTCCACAAGCTACTATATAAACTTTATTTATTTTATCTAAATCTTCTTTAGAAATATTTATACTATCTAAAATTATATTTCCATTATCATCAAGTCTTCTTTCTAGAGTTTCTCTAACTCCTGTTGGTTGCTCATGTATTTCTTTTGACATAAAGTAATCATATCCACCTTTAGATGCAGCTTCTACATCCCATGTTACATGGAATACTTCTTTTTCTACAACATTTCTATTAGAGTCATAAATTGTTACATTTTCATCTTTTAGGTGAACTATCTCTCCATTTTCTAAGAAATAAACATCTCTAGTATATTTTAATAAAGCAGGTATATCTGATGCTATAAAGTTTTCGCCTTCACCCACACCAACTACAAGAGGACTATCTTTTCTTACTGCAACTAATTCATTTCCATGTTCTTTACATATAACACCTAATGCATAAGCTCCTCTTAATTTTGATATAGTTTTATATACAGCGTCTAATAAGTTACCTTCATAGTATTTATCTACTAAATGTGCTATTACTTCTGTATCTGTTTGAGATTCAAATTTAACACCTTCAGAAATTAATTCTTCTTTGATTTCCATATAATTTTCTATTATCCCATTATGAACAACTGCTATTGTTTTAGCTTGATTAAAATGAGGATGTGAATTTACATCAGATGGTTCTCCATGAGTTGCCCATCTTGTATGTCCTATTCCCAAATTTCCATCAATAGGATTTTTTTCTAAATCTTCTGCAAGCACAGAAAGTCTACCTTTGAACTTTCTAATATTAAGTTCATCACAATTAGAACCATTAACTGCTACACCTGCTGAGTCATAACCTCTGTACTCTAGCTTAGAAAGCCCCTCTATGATAACTTCTGCTGCCTTTCTACTTCCTAAATATCCAACTATTCCACACATTATTTGTGTCCTCCTAAAAATATTATTTATATATTTTAAGAGTTAGGTCATATAAGTTTACTTTGGCTTCCCTTTGTCCATAGGATTACTCCTATTATTTAAAGAAGTCTTTCGATGGTAAACACACCGCAGAGCATCCGCCGACAATTCGATTAACTCTGACCTCGTCAACTTAGTTCCAATAATACTTAATTCTTGTGCCTATAACTAAGTTCTGGCGCTTAGAAAGGTGTCCTCAGGGTTTATATCTGAGAATACCCTTATAAATTACGATAATTTTTCTTGTATAAGATTAGCTAAATTTGTTGCTAATTCTTTTATTTGACCTTCCTCTTTACCCTCTAACATAACTCTAACTAATGGTTCAGTTCCTGATGGTCTTATTAAGACTCTACCATTTCCATCTAAAATAGATTCTATTCTTTCTATTTCAGCTTTTATTTCTGGATATTCCATATATTTGGTTTTATTTTCATTTTTTATTGTTGCATTCACTAGTACTTGTGGATATTGACTCATTATTGATGCAAGTTCTGATAAAGGTTTCTTTTCTTGCAATATTATATTTGCAAGTATTAAAGAACTAAGAACTCCATCTCCTGTAGTATTGTAATCTAAGAATATCATGTGTCCAGATTGTTCTCCACCAAGATTATATCCTTTTTTAGCCATGTCTTCTAAAACATATCTATCTCCAACTGCTGTAGTAGATAATTTTATTCCATTTTCTTTTGCAGCTATTGTTAATCCTATATTACTCATAACTGTAACTACTAAAGTATCTTGTGCTAATTTATTATTTTTCTTTAAATTTAAAGCACTCAATATCATTATATGGTCTCCATCAACAATTTGACCCTCTTCATTTACTGCAATTAATCTATCAGCATCTCCATCATACGCAAGACCTAAGTCAGCATTATGTTCCAAAACAGCCTTTTGAAGTTGTTCTGGATGTGTAGAGCCACATTTATAATTTATATTGTTTCCATCTGGTGAACTATTTATTGAAATTACACTTGCTCCTAATTCATCAAATACTAATGGTGCTACTTTATACGATGCACCATTAGCACAGTCCAAAACCACTTTTAATCCTCTAAAATCAGTGTTAATTATTGATTTTAAATAATCTACATAATCTCTTTGTGCATAATGCTCATGTAATCTTCGTCCTACATTTTCACCAACTGGCATACAATCTACTTTAGCCATGTCATCTATATATTCTTCTATCTTTAATTCTATTTCATCATCCAATTTATATCCATTCTTATTAAAGAATTTAATTCCATTATATTCAACAGGATTATGAGATGCAGATATAACCACACCACAATCAGCACCATATTTTCTAGTTAAATATGCAACTGCAGGGGTTGGTATTATTCCAACAGTAATAACATCACATCCAACAGACATAAGACCTGCTATTAAAGATGCCTCCAGCATATCTCCTGATATTCTAGTATCTTTACCTACTACTACTTTTACTCTATGGTCTCCTTGAGCTAAAACAAATCCACCAGCTCTACCAAGTCTATATGCTAAGTCACATGTTAATTCTGTATTTGCTATTCCTCTAACTCCATCTGTTCCAAAATACTTTCTCACTAAATATTCTCCTTTCATAATTGAAAAGCTTGTAATTTGTATTATATTTTTATAATTCATAAAATACTATTATATTCTTAATTTCAGTCATAAAAATATTTTAATACTTCTAAGCAAAAAAGACAATAGAAATAATTCTATTGTCTTTTTTTTGACATCTTTTTTCTTTATTAGTTAGTTGCTCCGCAACATGTAGCATCCATACCTTTTTGTAAAGCTGCTCTGTTTAATGGAACAAATTTTTCTTTTCTAGGTCCGAAAACTTTTTTAAATGCTTCTAATACAGACTCTATATCCACTGTATCAGCTACTTTTAAGTAAGCTCCTAGCATTATCATATTAGCAACTTTATCATTACCTAATTCAACAGCTAATTCATTTGCTGGGATATAATAAACATCTACATCTGTTCTTTCAACTTTTTCTTTTATTAAAGAGCTATTTACTATTATTTTTCCACCAGGTACAACATCATCTTTAAATTTTTCAAATGCTGGTATATTTAATAATATAGCTGCAGTTGCATCATTTGTTATAAGTGGAGAACCAACTGGTTCACTAGATACAGTTACTGCACAGTTTGCTGTACCTCCACGCATTTCTGGTCCATAAGATGGTAACCAAGAAACTTCTTTACCTTCTAACATTCCTGCATAAGTAAGTAATTGTCCCATAGACATAACACCTTGGCCTCCGAAGCCTGCACATATTACTCTAGCTGTAGACATTTACTTCACCTCCTCAACTTCAACATTTTTGAAATTTCCTAATGGATAGTATGGTATCATATTGTCTCTTAACCATTGTAAAGCATCATTTGGAGCTAGTCCCCAGTTTGTAGGACAAGTAGATAATACTTCTACTATTCCAAATCCTAATCCTGCTTGTTGAACTTGGAATGCTTTCTTTATAGCTTTTTTAGCTTGTCTAACATGAGCTGGAGTATCAACTGCTACTCTTTCTACGAATACAGCTCCTGTTAATGTAGCTAACATTTCACTTACTCTTATTGGATAACCTTGAGTTTCAGCATTTCTTCCTGATTGAGCAGTAGTAGCTCTTTGTCCAACTAATGTAGTTGGAGCCATTTGTCCACCAGTCATACCATATGTTGTATTGTTTACAAATATAGTAGTTATTTTTTCTCCTCTAGCAGCTGCATGAACTATTTCAGCAGTACCGATTGAAGCTAAGTCTCCATCACCTTGATAAGTGAATACTGTGTTTTCAGGATGAACTCTTTTTATTCCTGTAGCAGCAGCTGGTGCTCTACCATGAGCTGCTTCTTGAGTGTCACAGTTAAAATATTTATATCCTAAAACTGAACATCCAACTGGAACAACACCTACAGCATCACCTAATACTCCTAATTCTTCTAATACTTCACCAACTAATCTATGGATTATACCATGTGTACATCCTGGACAGTAGTGAGTTTGAGTATCTTGTAACCCTTCAGTTTTCTTAAATACAACAGCCATTATCTAGCACCTCCTGCAACCAATTCTCCGGCAATAATTTTTTTAGCTTTTTCAACTATTTCTGCTGGTGTTGGAGTCATTCCTCCTGGTCTTCCATGGAAGTAAACTGGTAATTTACCTTCTACTGCCATTTTTACATCTTCCACCATTTGTCCCATACTCATTTCAACAGTTAATATGTTTCTAGCACTAGGGATTTGATCAAATGCTTCAAATGGGAATGGCCATAATACTTTAGGTCTTATAAGACCTGCTTTTATTCCTTCTTCTCTTAATATATCAATTGCGCTTTTCACTATTCTTGAAGTAGTTCCATAAGCTGCAAATATAAATTCAGCGTCTTCTGTTTTGTACATTTCATATTGTACTTCATTTTTTTCCATTTCATTGAATTTAGCTTCTAAGTGCCAACAGTGATCTTCTAATACTTCTGGCTCTAAGTATAAAGAGTTTATTACATTAGGTACTCTTTTTCCTTTAGTTCCAACAGTTGCCCAATCTTTAGGAGGCAATTCTCTTTTCTTTTCAGGAGCTTTGAATTCAACTGGCTCCATCATTTGACCTATCATACCATCTGCAACTACCATAACAGGTGATCTGTAGTAATCTGCAACATCAAAAGCTTCCATTATCATGTCAACAGCTTCTTGAACTGTAGCTGGTGCGAATACTGGAGTTCTGTAGTCTCCATTTCCTCCACCTCTTGTAGACATAAAGTAGTCAGCTTGTGAAGGTTGTATACTTCCAAGTCCTGGACCACCTCTCATTACGTTAAGTACAACACAAGGAACTTCTGCTCCTACTGCATATGTTATACCTTCTTGTTTTAAAGCAACTCCTGGTGAAGATGAAGAAGTCATAACTCTTGCTCCTGCACCTGCTCCACCATAAACCATGTTTATCGCAGAAACTTCTGATTCAGCTTGAACGAACGCTCCACCTATTTTAGGTAACTCTCTTGATAAATATTCTGGTAATTCACTTTGTGGAGTTATTGGGTAACCGAAGAAATATTTGCAACCAGCTTCTATAGCTGCTTTTCCAAATGCTTCGTTACCTTTCATAAGTATCTTAGCCATTAAAATTCCCCCTTAAATATTAATTTAAATTAATCTCTTTCTACTGTTATAACTACATCTGGACACATAGTCGCACAACTTGCACATCCTATGCATTTTTCCATTTCAGAAACAGTTGCTGGGTTATACCCTTTTTTGTTTATTGTGTTTGAGTCTAATTGTATGATTTTTACTGGACATGCTTCAACACATAATCCACAACCTTTACAACGTTCTTGATTAAAAGATACTTTTCCTTTAGCCATTTACCTAAGCCTCCTTAAACTTTCTATATATTTGAGCTCAAACTACATCCAGTCTTCTCTCATATATAATTTTATTGGAAAAATTTCTCCTTCTAAATCTTTTGGTAATTGTTCAACAAGATTTTCTAAGCATGCAACATATCTTATAGGTATATTACATTCCTTAGAAACTTCTTCTGCGACTTTTTGACCTCTTAATACATCATCAATAGTAGTAAATCTAATAAGATGAGTATTATTAATTAGACCTGTTACCTTTAGTTTAGAAGATTTTTCTATTTCCTTTATATATTGGATAACTTCTTCAGAAGTTTGAGTTTTCTCCCTATTTGCATTTATTACAAAAAGCATGTCATAGTCGCCTTCTTTTAATAAATGACTAAATCTTCCTATAACTCTAGCACCTACATTATCTCCGCCTAAGTCTATAACAGAATTGTATGAATGATCAACCATAGGTGACATTACTTCTGCTGATACTGCTGGTAAATCTAATGTTGGAGCATTAATTGAACTATCTATTGGTTGTATACCTAAAGATTTCATTAACTCTTTCTTTTCTCTAGTTCTAAAGTATACATTCACCACATCCAAATCAGCTATAGCAACTTTGCCAGAAACCATATCTCTTAATTTAACAACATAGTTCATCGCAAATTCACTTTTACCACTTCCATAGTGACCTGTTATGATTCTTATTCTTTTATCATTAGTTATCATAAACTTGAGCCTCTTCTTCACCAATTAAAACTCTAAGTCCACCTTGAGCTAATGCAATCATTTCATCTTCACCTGGATAAACTTTTACATCTGCTATAAATTTAACTCTATCTGCAATCATATCTGTAAACATTTTTGAATATGCGATTCCACCAGTTAATAATATTGCTTTTACATCTCCCTTAAGAACTGCTGCATTAGCTCCTATTTCTTTAGAGATTTGATATGCCATAGCTTCATATACTAATTTAGCTTTTTCATCACCAGCTTCAATTCTTTCTTCAACTTCTCTAGCATCATTAGTATTTAAATATGCAACTAATCCACCATTACCTTTTATTTTCTTTTTAATTTCATCTTGAGTATATTCTCCACTGAAGCACATTTTCACTAATGCTCCTACTGGTAATCCACCACTTCTTTCTGGAGAGAAAGGACCTTCTCCATCTAATGCGTTTGCAACATCTACTATTCTACCATTTTTATGAGCTCCAACAGAAACTCCTCCACCCATATGTGCAACTATAAGATTTATATATTCATATTTTGCGTTTATCTCTTTAGCAAATCTTCTTGCTATTGCCTTTTGATTTAAAGCATGTACTACACTCGCTCTACTTATTTCAGGCATACCAGAAATTCTAGCAACATCTTCTAGTTCATCCACAACAACTGGGTCTACTATGTATGAAGGAACATTAACTTCATCACCTATTTGTTTTGCTATTATACCACCTAAATTTGAAGCATGTTCTCCTAAAACTCCTACTTTTAAATCTTCTATCATAACATCACTTACTGAGTAAGTTCCACCTTTTATAGGCTTAAGAAGACCACCTCTACCTACTACAGCATCTAAGTCAGATGTTTTTACTCCACCCTCTTTTAATGCTTCTTCTATTACTTGTTTACGAAATTCAAATTGGTCTGAAACCTTCTCATACTTTCCTATTTCTTCAGAAGAGTGTCTTAGTGTCTTTTCAAATACTAAATCCTCATTATCAAATACAGCTATTTTAGTTGATGTCGAACCAGGATTTATTGTTAAGATTTTAAATATTTTGCTCATTTGCCTATTTCCCCCTTAAATTTAAGCCTTTGCTGCCATTAAAACGCCCAAGGCTATTGAGTTAAGCTTAGTTTCTTCACTATCTGCTCTAGAAGTTAATATTATTGGTGCTTTAGCTCCAACTATAACTCCTGCATTTTTTGATTTTGAGAAAAATACTAAAGCTTTGTATAATATATTGCCACCTTCGATATCTGGAGCCAATAATATATCAGCTCTTCCTGCTACAGGATGATCTATACCTTTATGTTTAGCTGCTTCTAAAGACACTGCATTATCTATTGCAAAAGGTCCACCAACCATACAACCTTTGATTTCTCCTCTTTCATACATTTCTTCAAGTTCTTTAGCTTCAACTGTATCTTTCATTTTTGGATTTACTTTTTCTTTTGCGCATATTGCAGCAACTTTTGGTTCGCTTATATCTAATGAATGTGCTACTGTGCAAGCATTTTCTATGATTTGCTTTTTAGTATTTGTATCAGGAGCTAAGTTCATAGCTGCATCAGTTACGAAAAATAATCTGTCATACCCCTCTACATCAAATACTGCTACGTGGCTTAATACATTACCAGTTCTAAGACCTACTTCTTTGTTTAAAACTGCTTTTAGTATTATTGATGTGTCTACTAAGCCTTTCATTACCATATCGGCTTTTCCTTGTGAAACTAATTCAACAGATTTTAGAGATGCTTCTGCTAAATCTTTTATATCTATTACTTCATAATTTTCGATATCCATGTCTATGCTTTTTGCAATTTCTTTAGTCTTTTCTATATCACCTATTAAAATGGCATTTGCTATTTTTTCTTTTCTAGCCATTTCAACTGCCATTAAAACTTCTTTATCTTGACAACATGCTACTGATATAGTTTTAGGTCCTCTTTCTTTTGCAAACTTAATTACTTCTTCAAAACTTCTCATGCATTTCCACCTCATCTTGAATTTTTTGAAATAGAACTTTTATATCTCAATTAAATTATAACTCGTTCAGCAACGTTTTCCTAGGGATAATTGAAATATTTAATTCAAAAATATTTATTTAAATCTATTTATCAGTCTTTTTTCATATATCTAACACTTTTTAGATTTAACAAATATCTCATTGTCCTTATTT
This sequence comes from Clostridioides sp. ES-S-0190-01, assembly GCF_020658275.1. NCBI lineage: Bacteria > Bacillati > Bacillota > Clostridia > Peptostreptococcales > Peptostreptococcaceae > Clostridioides > Clostridioides sp. ES-S-0190-01. The sequence goes on from NZ_JACVWA010000044.1 coordinate 237,087, forward strand.
TATAATATAACTAAAATAAACAAGATGCAACAAAAACATAAAATTAACAAACTTAATTTTATAGATTTTTTTGTCGCATCTTGTAACAACTAAATATTCAAAATATTTGTTCATTCCACTTCAACAATATTAGGTTCTATATTTATTTTTTTAAATTGATATGTTGTTTCATATTTTATTTTATATTTACTATTTTCAGTAGGTGCTTCTGATAAATCGATATATAACGAAATATCTTTTTTATTTAGCTTACTTAAATCTTCTGTTGATTCTACAACAACTTGAATATCTCCAGTAAAAATTATACTCGGATTGTCCATATTTGCTGGAATATTTCTTAACATAATATCTTCTGAACTATATACAAACTCAGCATTTAATTGTTTTGTTTCATTTAGTTTTATAGTTATAGAGCTATCATCAATAGTTATTCCTTCTGGAATCTCTAGACTCACTTCTTTTTCCTCTCCATTAGCTAAATCAACTAAATCAATAGGTTTTGTCTTAATATAATTTATTTTGTCTATACTTTCTTTTTTACCTTTTATGCTAACTTCATCTTTACTTAATTTATAATTTTTCAATGTATTATTATCTTGATTATTATCCTTTAAATCTACTCTTATTGGTACAGTTTTTTCTTTTAATAATTGTACACTTGCTGTTACAGAATTTGAACTTAGTGTCACACCTTCAACCTTAGTTCCATCACTATTTAAAGGTATTAAATCCAATTTTTTAGAGAAATCTTCTGTCTCATTACCTACATTTAGATTAGCTCTTATATTCTTAACTTCCTTAACTAGACTCATTGGACCCGATATATCGACATAATTTTTATTCAGTTCAATTTTATCTATATTTCTTTTAGAATTTCCACTTACTTCTACCTTTATATCTCTTTTTTCTTTTATATTTTTCTCAAGATTTACTATTAAAACGTCATGCTTAAATTCTAAAGTAACACCTTGAGGAATATTTGCTTTTAAATATACTTCCTTCTTACCTTGTATTGGGTCTTCAACAGTTCCATATACATGTATATCTTCTTTTTTAACTTTTTGTACCTTTGATAAACTACCTTTTATATACACATCTGCTGTTAATTTTTCGTCTGGATATATAACAAGATTTTTATCATTTAAATCACTCATATTACTTATAGATACAGGTATATCTTCAAACCCTCTAGTTTCTTCAGGGTCAACTACAGCCATGACATACATCCATAAAGCAATTGCACTTAAAAATGATATTATTTTTATTTTGGTATTATTTTTTAGTCTATTTATCATTTAAATATACCACCTTTGAAAAAACTTCTTGTTTCCGTATTCGTTTTTAGATTACTACGTAATATATTCATCATTCTTTCTCTAGAAATATCTCTATATAACTTACCAGCTTTAGCAATTGATACGCCTCCAGTTTCCTCTGATACGATTAGTGTTATACAGTCAGATACTTCACTTACACCTATTCCCGCTCTATGTCTAGTGCCTAAATCTTTACTTAAATCTTTACTCTCTGTCAACGGCAAGAAACATGCAGCTGCCTTTACCTTAGAATCTCTAATTACAACAGCGCCATCATGTAATGGTGTATTTGGTATAAATATATTTATCAATAATTGCCTAGAAATTTCAGCATCAATTATAGTTCCTGTATTTATTATATCACTTATTCTGGTTTCTCTCTCCATTATGATAAGAGCTCCTATTTTTTGTCTAGAAAGTGAATATAAAGCTTCTACAATCTCTTCTATAGTTCTATTAAGAGTTTCTTCTGAAGTATTTACATTTTTTCCAAATAAATTAAACTTTGCTCTTCCTATATGTTCAAGTCCTGCTCTAAATTCTGGCTGAAAAATTATAAGAGCTGCTATAACTCCATAATCCAGAGCCTTAAGAGATATCCAATAAACGGTATGCAATTTAAAAGTGTTACTAAGTTGAGTTGCTAGCAAAAGAAATATTATACCTTTAAATACTTGTTCTGCTCTTGTATCTTTTATAAACATAAATATTTTGTAAAAAATATATGCTACTATGGATATGTCAATTAAATCATATATACTCATTCTTAATATTATATTAAAAAATTCATTTAAAAAAGAATTTATATCTAACACAGTTTTATCCTCCTGTTCGATAACTTCTTAATTATTTACACTATGTATTATACTATATAAATCTAACTCTATACAAACTATTTAACTTTTGTGTAAATAATTCTATTTTTATAGATTGAGATTGTTAAATAATCTCTAAATACATTAAAAATATTGCTCATTAAATATATATTTTTTATTAAAGTTAAATCTAGTTTAAATAATTCAAATCATCAAGGCGCGAATACAAAATAGTACTCGCGCCTTGATGCAATTTTATACTATAAAATCTATTTCAAAATACATATTATTTTTCAATATATGTTTGCTACAATAAATTTAATAATCTATTTATTAATTATATAAAATTGTAACATTATTTCTATATTTCTATTAATATTATATTAGTAATATTATTTTTATCTTATACTAATAATTTACCTTATAAATAATTTATATCAAGTTCTATTAATATCTTATTATGTATCTTTTCTAGAAATTATCTTTTATTATAAAAATAATTAAAACAACTTATCTATTTCAAAGTCATAGATATATTACTTATAAGTATAACAATTCATTTAATACAATAATCTACAAGCACTATATTATCAAGTATTTAGAATCTCTAGTATTTCATAGTAGATTTCATCGTTCTTTTTCAGTATAAGAAATTAATTTATAAATTTAAATAGTATTTTAATATCTTAGTACTATAAAGTATACAGTATAATGTATATGAGCCTATTTACTAATTAATTAAATCTATGCAATAAATCTTTCTATAAACTTCTTGTAGACTATTATACATTACCATTAATATGATTACAATATTAATGAATATAATGTAACTCTTATATAATTTTATATTTATAAAGAAAAAGACACAGGTGACATGCATTTATCCTGTGTCTTTTTAAACAATATAAAAGTTTACTATAAATATAGTAAACTTTTCTTAATGAGCGCACAGGGATTCGAACCCCGGACACACGCCTTAGAAGGGCGTTGCTCTATCCAGCTGAGCTATGCACCCAAATCATTATGGAGCGGGAAACGAGATTCGAACTCGCGACTTCAACCTTGGCAAGGTTGCGCTCTACCACTGAACTATTCCCGCTTATTTAATTTGGCGACCTGGAAGGGGTTCGAACCCTCGACCTCCAGCGTGACAGGCTGGCATTCTAACCAACTGAACTACCAGGCCGCAAATGGTGGGACCAGCAGGGCTCGAACCTGCGACCCCCTGCTTGTA